>JBOHFW010000274.1:0-3882 GCA_050699835.1 Pseudonocardiaceae bacterium
GGCCAGCAGCGTGATCGCCGCGGCGACCTGCGAGGAGGGAAGCTGGGCGAGAAGATCTGGGGGTGGCGCCAGAACCTGGTCCGGCAGCAGACTCAGCTGCACAGGCTGCACGGGAGTCCTCCTTGGACGGTGACTGCCGTGCAGCCTGTCCCCGCGGCTCTCCTCCCGACAGGGCGGCAACTACCGCGCACGCGGCCAGCAAATCCGCCAACGATCCCAGCGTCGCCGCGACGTCCTGGCCCGTCTCACCATCCGCGTCCGCCCCCTGCAGGTCGGTCCAGCCGGCCGGGATCAACGACTTGCTGCCATCGGGCAGCACCAGCAACAGCTCCAGGCGACCGTGCCGGCGCATCCGACCCAGTACTCGCAACGCCAGGCCTTCCAGCGGATGACGCCGGCGCGTGATCACCACCGACGTCACCGCCCCGCCACCCCACCCACACCGAGGACAGCTCCACCGCGGCCGTTCGCGCGCAACACCGCCGCGGCGACCAAACCGATGTTGGCCTCGTCCAGCCCCGTGACAGCCTCACCCAGATCGACCAGCACCCCCTCGGCCAGACTCGCGGCGATCCGCAACACCCGCGCCTCACTACCCGAACACCCCAACCAGCCCGCGTCCAGTGCCCTCACCACCGCCGACCACTTCACCCACGCCAGCATCCCTTCGCCGGCCAGGTCATCGGCGGTATCCACGAACCGATCCACGAAATCGTTGCGGCGTAACCACACCGCATGACCAATCAGCAGCTCAACCGCAGCCACCGCACAAAACAAACCCCTCGCATGCGCCCGCAACCCCCCGGCGAGGTCCTCGATACGGGTAGTGAGTTGGGGCTTCCTTCGACAGAATCGCCCACGGACCTCTTCTCGACGCGCTGAGATCATTCCCGGCCAGGGACATGATCAAGCGGTGGTTGACGGCCGGGGTAATGGAGCACGGCTCGTTCACGCCTACCGACGAGGGCTCGCCCCAGGGCGGTGTGATCAGCCCGTTGCTGATGAACGTGGCACTGCACGGATTGGAACACGCCGCAGGAGTTCGCTACCAGACCACCGCCAGCAAAGCTGCGCGGACCCAACCGAACTCCCCGGCCGTCGTGAGGTACGCCGATGACCTACTCGCGTGCTGCCACTCCCAGCGGCAGGCCGAGCAGGTCAAGACGCGGTTGGCCGCGTGGCTGGCGCCCAGAGGTCTGATCTTCAACGAGGATAAGACGCGAATTGTGCACCTTAGCGAGGGTTTCGACTACCTGGGTTTCAACGTCCGCCGCTATCGCCACGGCAAACTGCTGATCAAACCGAGCGACGATGCGGTCAGGCGATCACGGAAACGGCTCGCCACCGAGATGCGCAGCCTGCGCGGCTCCAACGCGATGGCGGTCATCGCCAGGCTCAACCCGATTATCCGGGGATGGGCCGCCTACTACCGCGGGGTGGTGTCCAGCAGAATCTTCTCCTCGCTGGACAACTACGTGTGGCGGCTGACCTACAAGTGGGCCACCCACACCCACCCCACCAAACCGAAGAAGTGGATCGCGCGCCGCTACTTCGGCAAGTTCAACAAGTTCAGAAACGACCGATGGGTGTTCGGCGACCGCGGCGCCACCAGCGACCGCGGACAAACTCCCTGCCTGGTCAAGTTTTCCTGGACAAACATCGTCCGGCACCAGCTGATCATCGGCGGGGCCTCACCTGATGACCCCGACCTGATCGACTACTGGGCAACCCGGCGCCGACGAGTCACACCACCGCTGGACACCTTCAACCTGCGCCTGCTCGCCAGGCAGGACGGCCGCTGTCCGCTCTGCGGTGACTACCTCCTCGTCGCTGACCAGCCTCCACAGTCCCCACTGGCCTGGGAACGGTGGTGGCTATCCATCGCCCGCAGGGCGATAGCCGCCGACTATCTCACCCACCACGGGCGGCCCGGCACGCCGGACGGCAACCGAACACGCCTGGTACACGCCTCCTGCCAGCGCGGGCCCCAAGCCCGCCAACACAGCAGGAAACCGGTGACCCAACCCGCAACGCCCCAGCGGCTTGCCTGAGCCGAGGTGCGGGGAAAGCCCGCTCGCCCGGTTCTGAGGGGGCTCCAGCGCGGCAACGCGCCGGAGCTACCCGACAGCCCGCACACGAGCGGTCACGCTGTGCGCATGGCGAGGGGGCGGGGCGTGTCTGTGAGTCGGGACTAGCGCGATCGGGAGATATCAGACTAGAGCCGGGACCTTCTCTCGGCTTGATACGCTCGGTGAGATAGCCCTGTGCTGGTGGATGGCTCACAGGGTCAGTCGCGTCGAGAGGCTGCGGGCGCGCGGAATGTCAGGCTGCCGAGGAATAGCGTCGAGTCGTCCCCGCGCGATCGGACAATCCTGCCGCGCGAGCGGGCTAGCTTGCCCGTCCGTTCACCCGGGCGGCACCTGCATCCCTTCCTCCGTCGCTCGCTGGTGGTCGACCGCGTGCGCAGCGCAGCGGGCCGCGCATGAGAGGGCTCTCCTGCGCGGCGGAACGGGTGGGGCTTTCCCCGGTAGTGGAGGAGCTGCTGGTGGGCGTGGTCGCTGACGGGTTCACCCTGTACAGCTGCGGGCCTAGGGCGGCACCGCATGCGTTGGTCGCCTGTTACTACTGGGGTGATTGCGCTGATGTGCTCACGGTCCGGGATTTCGATCGGGTCATTACCGCCAGGGTGCCGACCCCGGGCCCGGTGGATATCTTCGCCCCACAGATCGTGGTCTGGGCCTATGAGGGCTCGCCGCAGCACGCCATCCGCGCGTTGCTGACCTTGGTGCACCCGGCCCACCCCGACGCCCCTACCACCGAGTACCCGGCACCGGCACGTCTGCACGTTCCTCGTGCTCAGCAACGCCCGATGAGCATCCAACTGCCTATCCCCAGCCGGGCTAAAGCACGGGCCGCCCGGCTCGCCACGGCGCGATGAGGACCTCCGGTCCCGGCTGGTCGTCGGTCGAGCGCGGGTGTCCCCCGACGCTGCGTTCCCGGCGGCCAGCCGTCCCACCAACCGAGCCGCGAGGGTGAGGTGCGCCATGCCCACTGAGGCACCTCACCCGGCTCAGGATCGCCGGTGGTGTGACGTCGACGGCGCTCATGTTGCAATCTTCAGCTGGGTGGAGCAGGTCGCCGAGGACCCTGAGGCGCTGTTCGCCGGGCTTCACCAGCGGGGCGAGGTCGTCGGGCGAGGCCCTCATATGTTGTATGTCCGCTTCCAGGGCAAGGGTCAGGTGATCGGCGTGTCACCCAAGCTTGTGCGTTTGCTCCCCGAGCAACCGGCCGGATGAGCGCTGGTGTTGACCATGCCCCGTGCCAAGCTGTTGTGGCCCTGCGGGGTCATGGGTTGCCGTGACTGGTGGGGTGGGGTGGGGTAGCCGTGCACGGAGCTCGGTGATCAGCTCTTCGTAGTGGGTTTGCTGGTCGGCGAGTCGTTGGGCGGCGTGGTCTTTCTCGGTCTGGGCGGTGGCCTTGAGGGCGGTGAGCTCCGAGTACACCCCGGCGAGTTCGGCGCGCAGGTCGGCGGTGTGGGTTTGCCAGTGCTCGAGGTGGGCGCGGGCGGTGCTCAGCTCGGTGGCGAGTTGCTCGGCTTGGGCGCTGGCCCGGATCGCGCGGTGTTCGGCGGTCTCGGCTCGCTGGCGTTGCTGCTCGTTCGCGGCCCGTTCGGTGTCCAGTTGCTTGGTCAGCTCGGTCCGCGCGCTGGTCAGCTCGGCGGTGTGGTGCTGGAGGGTGGCTACCTGCTCGCGGAGCTGATCAGCCTGCGCTCGGGAGGCCCGGAGTTCCTCCCGTAACACGGCGGCAGCGGCGGTCAGCTCGTCCCGCTCACCGATCGCCTGGTCCCGGGCCGCATGCGCGGTCTCGACCTCGGCCAGCGCC
>JBOHFW010000275.1:0-3159 GCA_050699835.1 Pseudonocardiaceae bacterium
AGCCACTGCTGGGCCAACGTCCAGAGGTTGTTGGACAGCCAGTAAATCAGGATCGCCACCGGGAAGAACGGCCCGCCGGCCACCACGCCGAGCGGGAACAGGTACAGCATGAGCTTGTTCATCATCGCGGCCTGCGGGTTGGCCAGCTGCGCTTCGGTCTGGCGCTCCACCGAGTGCTTCGCGGTCAGATGGGTGAGGATACCGGCCACGATGGTCAGCGGGACAGCTAACGCGGCGATCTCCCACCGAGTGATGTCCCCATACCGGGCCAGCAGTTCCGTGGGTTCGGTGATGTACGACGAGAGCGGCACCCCGAACAGGCTCGCATCCAGGAACGACCGTACGTCGGCCGCGCTGAACATGTAGTTACCGATCTCACGGTTGGCCTCGGCTGATAGGAATGGCCGGTTGAACGAGCGCAGCACCTGGAACAGGCCGATGAACACCGGAATCTGCACCAGTATCGGCAGGCAGCCACCCAGCGGATTGACCCCGTGCTCGGACTGCAGCTTCTGCATCTCGGCCGCCATCTTCTGGCGGTCGTCGCCGTACTTCTTCTTCAGCTTCTGGATCTCCGGCGCGAACTCCTGCATCTTGCGCATCGACCGGACCTGGCTGACGAACGGCTTGAACAGCACCGCGCGCAGGGTGAACACCAGGAACACCACGGCCAGCGCCCAGCCGACGCCGCTGCCCGGACCCAGCAGGTAGCCGAACGCCTTGTGCCAGACCCAGAAGATGGCCGACACCGGGTAGTAGATGAAGTTCAGCACGACGACTCACTCTCGGCGTCGGAGTGGGGAGATCTCGCAGGAGGCACCGGGTCCACCCCTCCAGGGTGCCAGGGTCCGCAGCGCAGTAGCCGCCGCACGGTCAACCACGACCCACGCAGTATCCCGTGCACAGTGAGCGCCTCAATCGCATACGCGCTGCAGCTCGGCGAGAACCGGCAGCTAGGAGGCAGGACCGGAGAGATCCACCGGCGGTAGAAACGCAACACGAACACCAGCACCCGAACCACCGGAGCAGTCGAACGCGCCGCGTGAGTCTCCGAACGCAGGATCATCATCTCCGGCCGCCGGAGCTGCGCGCGGCCGGAGACGGCATAGTCCGAGAGCCGACCAACCGCCGCAGCGCCGCGTCGAGGTCATCACCGAGGGCTGCGCTGCTCGCATCCGCCGCCGCTGGCAACGCGCGCACCACCACGAGCGCGCCCGAGGGCAAGGCGGCCAATCGAGAACGCATCAGGTGCCGTAGTCGGCGCTGCACCCGGTGCCGGATCACCGAGCCGCCGACCGTGCGACCCACCACAAAGCCAACTTTCGGGCCAGTCGTTCCGTCTGCGAGCGGCGGCGCGGCAAGGCGAGCCAGGTGCACAACGACCGAGCCGGCCGCTGCCCGACGGCCCCGCCGTACCGCCGTCGCGAACTCATCGCGGCGGGTCAGTCGGGTAGCAGCGGGCAGCAAGGGAGGAGACCCGCGAACGCCTCAGGCCGACAACTCGGCGCGGCCCTTGCGGCGCCGAGCCGCAATGATGGCGCGCCCGGCGCGGGTGCGCATGCGCAGCCGGAACCCGTGGGTCCTCGCACGGCGACGGTTGTTCGGCTGGAACGTGCGCTTGCCCTTGCTCACGGCTGTCGTTCTCCTGGTACTCGGATACTCAAGTGCTTGATCTGATCACGGGTCGGCCGACCGGCCCAGGCGGCAGACCTGCGGAGGAGATCTCACCCGGTGAGCCGGGTGGAGGACACGCAGGAATACCCGCCGGTGGGCAGGAGACGACCAGAGCCTAGGCGGCCAACACCGGTGCCGTCAAAACAAGCGTCTCGCGTCACTGTCCGGGCGACACGCCGTTACATCGGTGGTGCTTGCTTACAGGGGGTTCTTGTGGCAGCACCCCAGGCTTGTTAACTTGCGGCAGCTGACCGCAGCTGGATGCCGCTGGATGCCGCTGGGCAACTTGCGGCAGCTGACCGCAGCTGGATGCCGCTGGGCAAACTGGCACGTCGGGGACACGGGAAGCACGGCTAACACTGTCATCCACAGTTGTGGACAATCTTGTGGACGCATGGTGCTTGTGGACACCGTGCTCCCGACGTCCACCACCGGCCGAGGGGAGTCAGCGAGTGTCAGAGCGGCAAACCGATCTCGGCCAGGTGTGGAACGAGGTCGTTCGGGAGCTCTCCAGCGGGACGCTCTCGCCGCAGCAACGCGCCTGGATGCGCGTCACCCGCCCGATCGGGCTGCTCGATGGGACTGCGCTACTCGCGGCTCCCAGCGACTTCGCCAAAGACGCCATCGAACGGGCGCTCCGCGAGCCGATCAGCGCCGCGCTGTCCCGGCACCTGGGTCGGCAGGTCTCGCTGGCGGTGAAAGTCGACCACCCGCTACCCGTGCCACCGCAGCTGCCGCCGCAATTCACCGACCCGGGGGCGACGATGTCTGATGACTTCAGCCCGGTCGGGGCTCCGGTGACCGGGTCGGCTGCCAGCCCGGTCACCGGTCCCGGCAAGCACGAGAACGAGGAGGCCGGGGTAGCCGCTGTGAACGAGGTCTGGCCGACGTTCGCACGGCCGGCCGCCGCCGCACCCACCCGAGCGCCAAGCTCCCAGGCCAGACTCCATGAGCAGACCAGGCTCAACGAGAAGTACACCTTCGATACCTTCGTGATCGGTGCGTCCAACCGGTTCGCGCACGCCGCTGCGGTGGCGGTGTCCGAGGCGCCGGCCCGGGCGTACAACCCGCTGTTCGTCTGGGGCGAGTCGGGGTTGGGCAAGACACACCTGCTGCACGCCGTCGGGCACTACGCGCAGCGGCTGTTCCCGGGGATGCGGGTGCGCTATGTCTCCACCGAGGAGTTCACCAACGACTTCATCAACTCCCTGCGGGACGACCGGAAGGTTGCCTTCCAGCGCCGCTACCGCGACGTCGATGTGCTGCTGGTGGACGACATCCAGTTCCTGGAGGGCAAGGAAGGCACCCAGGAGGAGTTCTTCCACACCATCAACACCCTGCACAACGCGAACAAGCAGATCGTGATCTCCTCCGACCGTCCACCAAAGGGTCTGGGCACCCTGGTGGACCGTTTGCGCAGCCTTTTAGAATGGGGCTTGATCACCGATATCCAGGCGCGTGAGCTGGTGAGGCGCATCGCCATCC
>JBOHFW010000276.1:0-4750 GCA_050699835.1 Pseudonocardiaceae bacterium
GTGTACAGCAGGGTCGTCTCTCGCCACCAGACGTCATCGATGGCATCCACCAGGACGTTGACGAGTCCCTTGTCGCGGATGTGGGCGGCGGCGAGATATTCATGGAAGGTCTGGTGGGCAAAGGAGTACAGGCCGCTTTCGCGTTCGATCAGTAGCCCGTTGGAAGCGATGTCGGTGATGAATTGCTCGGCGGTCAGTTTTCGAGGCATGAGGCGCAGGGTAGGGCCGATCTCGTCGAGGACGTCGGCGCGCGGTAGATCCCGCACCTGCCGTTGCATCATCGCGAATGCGAGCCCACGTAGCAGGGTTTCCTTCTTGTCACCATCGGGCGTGATTGGGAGTTTTTTGGCCTCCTGCCGCCGCCAGAGCATGACCTGGCAGATCTCGCCGTACAGGTCGGCCCGGCTGCCGGGCAGGGCGCCGCGGTAACGGTGCACAGTCGCAATCATGGTGAGAAGCAGTGGGTTGACCGTCAGCTCATACAGCGCGGGCGCGTCGTTCAACCGCTGGAGCAGATCGTCCGCCGCCGACTCGGCCCGTAGCCGCACGTCCTCTCCGCTGACGCCGGTGCTGTGCCGCTCGACCGCGAGGTACCAGCCCTTGAGGAAACGGGTCACCTGCTCGTCGGTGAAGCTCCGCACTTGCAGCACGGCGGCGCCGTCGATGCGCGCCGTCAGGTAGCCCTGGGGCCGTGAGGTGATCACATAGTCGTTCTTTGGATACTGCCTGATCTGGCGCTCAACCCAGCCGGCCACGCGCCTGCGATCCTCCGGTCGGGCCACTTCGTCCAACCCGTCGAGTAACACTAGGCAGTCACCATCGTGCAGTCGTTGCTCGAACCAGCCCTCGGGCTCGTCGGGGCCGTACCGTCCGAGCGTGCCGCGTACCAGTTCCGGGAGCACGACCTCCCGAGTCGAGGCGATCGTGGTGACATGGTCACGCAGATACAGCAGTATCGGTACCGTGCGCCGCCGGCCCTGGTGGACGCGGCAGAGCTGTCGGGCTGTGTGGCGCAACAAGGTGGTCTTCCCACTGCCGGGAGCACCGATGACCGCCAGGACCACCGGTTGTGGCCGGTCGAGGAAATCCCGGAGCGAATGGCGATCGGTCACCTCCGCAGGCAAAACGGCCAGTAGGCTCCCGGATGCCTGATTCGGCTCCCGGAACGCGAGACTCACATCGACGAAGACCTCGTCCAGCTCAGGAGTGTAGAAACCGACGGTCGCCAGGCCCTTGAGATCGATGAAGCGCAGACTGCCCAGCATGAACTCCCGATAGCGCTGGCCGAACCGGGAGATCCGCTGCCCTAATGCCCGGTCAAGGCGATTGACGATCCGTTCCTGCCAGCGTTTCTGCAACTCTGCAACGATCTTCCCGGCGAAAAGCAGCACCGCGACCACGCTTTCATAAAATCCGAGGAGCACCATCGTGAGTACCGGATGAGTCATCACGACGTCCCACCAGATACCCACCACGGCGGCCGGTGGGGCGGCCAGCGCCAGCCACCCGGCACCGCGCGCCGTCACCGTGCCCACGCCCGCCATCGACCACGGCCCTTCGTCCACCCCGACCCCTGAATGTACTGACGACAGTATGGGTGCCGAGCTCGTTCATGGTGGGAACCAGGTCGCCGATTAGACGTCTGATATATCACTAAAGCCCAGTTCTCGGCCGTCGGAGGTCATCATGGGCGCGATCATCAGGCGGACCCTCGCCACCCTCTTCGTCAGCGTCGCGGTGGTCACCGTGGCAGCCGTCCCGGCGCAGTCGGCGCCGGACATCCCCGTGCTCACCGGTATCCGCACTGGGGTACACCCGACATTCGACCGGATCGTGCTGGATTTCTCCGGCCCGCGACCGCAGGTGCATAGCTCCCGGTTTGTCGACGAGCTGATCCGGGACGGCTCTGGCGACATCGAGTGGCTCACCGGTGCTGTCTTCGCCGAAGTCGTGCTGACCCCGGCGCAGGCTCATCACGACGCTGGTCAACCTACCTACCCAGGGCCGAGCAAGTTCCGCACCCGGGATCTGACCAACGTCATGGCGGTCGCGATCACCGGGGACTTCGAGGCCACCCTGTCGATCGGGGTCGGGGTGCGCAAGCAGACCCGGGTCAAGGCTTTCACGCTGACCGATCCGACCCGTGTGGTGATCGACGTCAGCCGGTAGCTCCATAAGCCTGGTGTCGTGCAGGTCTTGATGGTGGCACCGATCCGCTCACCGGCTGGGCGTGCAACGCCGGCCGTGACGCTGAGCCGGACCCCCAGCGGGCTACAGTACGTAATATGTCGACCTGGCAGTTCTCCGTTGTTGTGGAATGGGACAGGGACGCCGAGCTATGGGTGACCCACGTACCGACACTCGGCCATCTGTCAACATACGGCCATACTCGCGAAGCTGCGCTGGAGTCCACTCGGGAAGCGATTCTCGGTTACCTGGAAGCTGCCGCCAAAGACGGTGTTCCCCTGCCGCGCAGCGGGCCTGAGCCGAGCATCGTCGAGGTCGAGGTGTCACTGCCCTGACGCGGCTGCCCCGGATTAGCGGCCGGCACATGGTGAAGGCTCTCCAGAACGCCGGATTCGAGGTGACGCATGTGCGCGGGAGTCACCATTACCTCCGGCTCCCGGGTAGCGTTCGCCTCGTGGTCGTGCCCGTCCACGGAAATCACGATCTTCCCACTGGCACGCTCCGCGCGATCTTGCGGCAGGCCGAACTTACCGCTGACAGACTGGCTGAGCTGCTATAGACAGCATTCCGAGCCGTTCCCACACTGCGCGCGGCCGAGGACCTCCCACCGTGTGGTGATCGATGTCGGTCGGTGAGGCTAGCCTCGCTGGAGTGCGGATTCTGCTGCTGTCCACTGCTGACACCGACCTGCTCGCCGCCCGGGCCTGCGGCGCCGACTACCGGCTCGCCAACCCGGCCCGGACCGAGCCCGCCGAGTTACCCACACTGCTCGACGGGGTGGACGTGGTGGTGCTCCGGTTGCTCGGCGGGCGGCGGGCCTGGGAGCCCGGGCTCGAGACGCTGCATCGTTCGGGTCGGCCGATGGTGTGCCTAGGTGGCGAGGCGAGCCCGGACGCGGAGCTGATGGCGGCTTCCACGGTGCCGGCGGGCGTGGCGGCGGAGGCGCTGCGCTACCTGGTCGCCGGTGGGCCAGAGAACCTGGCCCAACTGGCGCGATTCCTGTCCGACACCGTGCTGTTGACCGGGGAGGGTTTCGAGCCACCGGCACCAACCCCCGAGTATGGGGCGCACGCTGCGCGCGAACCCGAGCCCGGGCGCCCAACCGTGGGCATCGTTTTCTACCGGGCGCATGCGCTGGCCGGGAACACCGGCTTCGTCGACGTGCTCGCCGACGCCCTCCGTGCGGCCGGGGCGAACGCGCTACCGGTGTTCTGCGGCTCGCTGCGGGGGCTGGGCGAGACCCAGGCCAGCGGGTTACGGGCGCTGCTGGGCCGCTGCGACGCGGTGGTCACCACGGTGCTCGCGGCGGGTGGCAGCGCGGGAGCGGATGACTGGGATGCGGGCGCGCTGGCCGCGCTGGATGTCCCCGTCCTGCAGGGCCTGTGCCTGACTTCGCCGCACGCGGTCTGGCAGGCCAGCGATGCGGCGCTGTCCCCGATGGATGCCGCCATGCAGGTCGCGATCCCGGAGTTCGACGGGCGGCTGGTGTCGGTGCCGTTCTCCTTCAAGGAGCCAGGACCTGACGGGATCCCGGTGTACGTCGCCGACCCCGAGCGGGCCGCCCGGGTGGCCGGCACCGCCGTCGCCCTGGCCCGGCTGCGGCGGGTACGCAACGCCGACAAGCGGCTAGCGATCGTGCTGTCCGCTTACCCCACCAAGCATGCCCGGATCGGCAACGCGGTCGGGCTGGACACCCCGGCCTCGGCCGTGGCGCTGCTGCGGGCACTCGCTGATGCCGGATATGACCTCGGCGAGTGCGACATCGAGGCGCTGGAGGGCGACACGCTGATTCACCAGTTGATCGCCGCTGGCGGGCACGACGTCGAGTGGCTCACCGAGGAGCAGATGGCGGGCGCGGCCATCCAGGTGCCGGCCGCGCAGTACGTCGAGTGGTTTACCGAGCTGCCAGCCCCGCTGAGGGAGTCGGTGACGCGAGCCTGGGGTGAACCTCCCGGACAGCTGTACGTCTCGGACCACAAGATCTATGTCGGCTCGCTACGGTTCGGCAACGTGGTGCTGCTGATCCAGCCGCCGCGGGGGTTCGGGGAGAACCCGGTGGCGATCTACCACGACCCCGAGTTACCCCCGTCGCACCAGTACCTGGCCGCCTACCGGTGGCTGGAGCACTCCTTCGGCGCGCACGCCCTCATCCATCTGGGCAAGCACGGCAACCTGGAGTGGCTGCCCGGCAAGGGGCTGGGTTTGGCCGCGCAGGACGCACCCGACGCGGTGCTGGGGAGCCTGCCGCTGGTGTACCCGTTCATCGTCAACGACCCCGGTGAGGGCACCCAGGCCAAGCGCCGCGCACACGCCACCATCGTCGATCACCTGATTCCGCCGATGGCCCGCGCCGACACCTACGGTGAGCTGGCTCGCCTGGAGCAGTTGCTCGACGAGTACGCCACCATGGCGGCGCTGGACCCGGACAAGCTGCCCACCCTGCGCGGGCAGATCTGGACGCTGATCCAGAGCGCCCAGCTGCACCATGACCTGGGCCGTCCCGACGCTGCCGCTCCGGGGGAGGACGACTTCGACGAGTTCGTGCTGCACCTCGACGGGTACC
>JBOHFW010000277.1:0-12961 GCA_050699835.1 Pseudonocardiaceae bacterium
ACGTAGGCTCGCAGGCTGAGCGGGAAGCTGGTGGTGTCTCGAGCCTGGACCTCCCGGATCCGCAGACCCGGCTCTCCCTCGGGTGGGGCCTCGAAGGGGTAGTTCTCGAACACGATCATGCAGTCGAACAGGTTGACCCCCGCCGACAGGTCGCTGCATGCCTGGAGCTGACCCAGGGACACAAAGTCGAATGGGCGCGACTCGGCCTGCGCGGCCTGCAACTCACGCAGCCACGGCAGCACCTCCGCGAGGGTTTCGACCCGCACCCGGGTCGGCACGGTATTGATGAACATGCCGACCATCGACTCCACACCTGCCAGCTCGGGCGGCCGCCCGGAGACTGTGGTGCCGAAGAGCACCTCGGGTTCCCTGCTGTAGCGGGCCAGCAGCACCGCCCATGCGCCCTGCACGATCGTGTTCAGCGTCAGGCCGCCGCGCTGGGCGAAGCGCTGCAGCCGCTCCGACTCCTCGGCGGAAAGCTCTACCTGCACGGTCTCGGCGGACTCGGCCCGGTGCGCTTCCCGAGGTTGGCGGTCGTAGGGCAGGCTGGTGGGTGCGGTAAAGCCCGACAGCACACGGCGCCAGTGCTCCAGCGCCTGCCGCTCGTCCTGCGCGCTCAGCCACTGCAGGTAGTCCCGGAACGGCCGCCGGGTGACCAGCTCGAGTGTCCGGCCGTGCACGATCGCGGCGTACTGCTCGCGTACCTCGGTGAACACCTGGGCCAGGCTCCAGCCGTCCAGTACCACGTGATGCGACGTCCAGATCAGTAGGACCTGATCATCGGGCAGCGCGACGATGGTCAGCCGCAGCAAGGGCACCACAGTCAGGTCCATGCCGGCGGCCCGGTCGGCCGCCACCACCCGCGCCAGTTCCCGATCCCGTTCCCCGGCGGGCAAACCGCGCCAGTTGTAGTAGGTCGTCGGCACGGTGACCCGGCGGTGCACAAGCTGCAGCGGCTCGCCGACCCTCTCCCATACCACCGCGCTGCGCAATGCCGGCGTCCTGTCGGCCACCCGCTGGCAGGCCGCGCCGAGCGCGTGCGGGTCGGACACGCCATCCAGCAGCAGCCGCGCCTGATCGAGGTAGGCGCCCGAGTCGGCGTCAACCAGGCTGTGGAACAAGATGCCTGCTTGCAACGGAGTCAGCGGATGGATGTCCTCCACGGACTGCCCATCACCCACCAGGCGGTCCACGACGGCCTGGTCGAGGTGGGCCAGCGGGAAGTCCGATGGGGTGCGACCGCCGGCTCCAGGCGCCGCGCAGTGCTCGACGATCTCCCGCAGCGCTTGGATCATGTCGTCGGCCAGCCGCCGGATAGTGGCCTCGTCGTGGATCTGATCCGAGTAGAGCCAGGTCAGCGCCAGCTCCCCGTCCTCAACGACACCTGTGACGGCGACCAGATGCGGAGCCGGCTGATCGGGCGCCAGGTCCGCGCCGAGGGTTTCGCCTCGGGCCCGGAACAACCCGCCGGACGCAGCGCTCGCGTCCCACTGGCCGTGGTAGTTGAAGGAGACCTGCGGCGGCGGGTCGGCGCGCAACACCGCCGCCGGGGAATTCTCGGGGCTCAACTCCCGCAACGCTGCGTAGCTCAGGCCGCGGTGCGGCACGGCACGAAGCTGTTCCTTGACCGAGGTCAGCACGGTGCGCCAGTCAGCGTCCTGCGGCCCTCCGGGCACTGTGAGCGCGACCGGGAACTGCGTGGTGAACCAGCCGACGGTGCGGGACAGATCGATCCCGTCCAGGATTTCCTCGCGACCGTGGCCCTCCAGCGCGATGAGCACCCGCTCGCGGCCGGTCCACCCGCACAGTGTCCGGCCCAGGGCGCTGAGCAGGACGTCGTTGATCTGGGTCTGGTATACGCCCGGTACCTGGTGGAGCACGGCTGCTGTCTGCGCGGCCCCGAGCCGCACCGTGACCTGCCGGGTGGAGCCGGCGGTGTGGACGATCCCGGGGCGGTCGACCGGGAGGTCGACCTGCGCGCCGCTGGATACCTGCGACCAGTAGTTCAGGTCCCGGTCCAGCGCTCCGGACCGGGTGTGTTCGGTCAGCTGGTGCGCCCAGGTGAGCGCGGCGGTGCCGGCAGGTTCGGGCCTCAGCGCTGAACCGGTGCGGGCCTGCTGGTAAGCGGCCGCCAGGTCGTCGAGCAGGATGCGCCAGGAGACGCCGTCGACCACGAGATGGTGAGCGGTGAGAAACAGCCCGGCGCGTTGCCCCAATCCGCGCACGAACAGCACAGCCTTGATCACCCGACCGGCACCGAGATCAAGCTCGGACCGCGCCTGCGCCGCCGCGGCGACCATGGCGTCCTGCTGCTGCCGCTCGTCCAGCCCGGACAGGTCATGGCGGGTGAGCACCCCGCTTGGCACGGTGGCTCCGGCGCGCTGCCACCACTGGCCCTCGACGTGCTCGAACCGCAGCCGCAGCGCGTCGTGACGGGCCACGACCATATTGATGGCGGTGTGCAGGGCTGGTTCGTCGGGGTCCTCGGTCAGCTCCAGATGAACGGACATGGTGAAGTGCCGCAGTGCCCCATAGACATCGAAGAACCACTGTTGTATGGGCGCCAGCGGCGCGGGGCCCTCGACGGGTGCAGGCGCCTCGTCGGGATCGTTGCGGGTGCCGACCAGCGGGGCCACCGCGGCGATGGTCTGACGCAGGAAGATGTCCTGAGAGCTGATGTCCAGGCCGGCCCGGCGCGCCCGGGAGACGACCTGGATGCTCAGGATGGAGTCCCCGCCCAGCTCGAAAAAGTTGTCGTGCACCCCGACGCGCTCCGCCCCCAGCACTCCAGCCCAGATCTCGGCGAGCAGGTGTTCAGTAGGGGTGCTTGCAGCGACGTAACCGGCGGTGGGAGACGGGCGATGTTCAGTGGCCGACAGAGCCTTCCGGTCGATCTTCCCGCTGGGTGTCAAGGGTAGCGCCGGCAACACTTCCACCGCTGCGGGCAGCATGTAATCGGGGAGCCGGCGGCCGACGAATTCCCGCAGCTCCGCGACGGTCGGGGCCCCAACCTGGGTGGCGGCAACCACATAGGCCAGCAGGTAGCGATGCCCGTCGTGCTCGGCCAGGCAGACCACCGCCTGGGTGATTTCGGGATGACTGAGTAGGGCCGATTCGACTTCGCCCAGCTCGACGCGGTACCCGCGGATCTTGACTTGGTCGTCGGCCCGGCCAGCGAATTCCAGCTCCCCGGCAGCGGTCCAGCGTACGAGGTCCCCGCTGCGGTACATCCGCAAGCCGGGCTCGGCGAAGGGGTTGGCCACGAATCGCGCTGCGGTGAGCCCTGGCCGGCCCAGGTAGCCGCGAGCCAACCCGATCCCGGCGATGTACAGCTCGCCGGTCACTCCCACCGGGACTGGCTGGAGCCGCGAATCGAGTACGTAAACCTGGGTATTGACGATCGGAGTCCCGATCGGTGGTGGGGTCTGAGTCCCCGCAGAAAGTGGGGCGCTCATCGTGGCGCACACCGTGGACTCGGTGGGACCGTAGGCGTTGATCATCCGCCGGCCCGGTGACCAGGCGTCGACCGACTCAGGTGGGCATGCTTCACCAGCTACCGCCAAGGTGATCGTTGGTGGTAGGCCGTCGGCGGGGAGCACCGCCAACGCGGTTGGCGGCAGGGTGGCATGCGTCACCTGGTGCTGGTGGGTCAGCGCGCACAGGGCTGGGCCGGGCAGCAACTGCTCCGGGGGCGCGAGTACCAGGGTCGCCCCCGAGAGCAGACCCATGCACAGCTCCCAGAACGAGGCGTCGAAGCTGGGCGAGGCGAACTGCAGAACACGGCTGTGCGTCCCGACACCCAACCGTTCGATTTGGGCTGCGATCAGGCTGGCGGCCCCAGCGTGGGTGACCACCACACCTTTGGGCCGCCCGGTAGACCCGGAGGTGTAGATCACATACGCCGGGTGGGACAAGCGCAGGGCGCTGAGCCGATCGGCATCGGTAGGACTGTGGGCGGGCGTGGTCGCCAGCTCGCTGACAACAACGGGGTTATCGAGCAGAACCGGGGCCGGGCCAGCTGGTTCGGGGAGCTGTGATGCAGCGGCCGCGCAGGTCAGGACCAGCACCGGGGCTGCGTCGGTGAGCATGAAGGCGACCCGCTGCTCGGGGTAGTCCGGGTCGACCGGCAGGTAGCCTCCGCCGGCTTTGGTCACCGCCAACAACGCAACGATGAGATCCACCGAGCGGGGCAGGGCCACCGCAACCAGCCGTTCCGGGCCCACCCCCCGTGTGATCAGGAAGTTCGCCAGCCGGTTGGCCCGCTCGTCCAGCTCGGCATAGGACAAGCTGATCGACCCATAACGCAGCGCCTGCGCCTGCGGGTGGGCGGCGACCTGCGCGGCGAACAACTCCGGCAGGGTGGCCCCGGGAACCTCACGATGGGTGTCATTCCAATCCACCAGCAGTTGCTGCCGCTGCGCCTGGGTCAGCATCGGCAGCTGCGCCACCGGCCGGTCCGGATCAGCAGCGATCCCGGCCAGCAGGACCGGCAGGTGCTGCGCCATCCGCTGCATGGTGGCCACGTCGAACAAGTCGGTGTTGTAGACCAAGGTCCCCCGCAGCTCGCCAGCCACCACCTGGAACTCGCAGGTGACGTCGAAGTTCGCGGGCTGCCCGGAAACGTCCACGATCTCCACGCCTAGCTCGGCGAACGTCGGAGGGGCGCTGCGTTCCTCGTTGAGCAGCACCACAACGTCGAACAGTGGGTTGCGGCTGACGTCGCGCTCCGCGTGCACCGCGTCGACCAGTCGCTCGAAGGGCACCTCCTGGTGCGCGAAGGCGTCCAGCACGGTCTGGCGCACGATCCCGAGGAACGCGGTGAAGGTTTGCGCCCGATCAACCGGGGCCCGTAGCACGAGGGTGTTGACGAAGAACCCGACCAGCCGCTCCAGCTCCGGCCGGTTGCGGCCGGAGACGACCGTGCCCACGGCGATGTCATCCTGCCCCGACCAGCGGGCGAACAGCACCTGGCAGGCGGCCACCAGCACGGTGAACAGGGTGGTGTCCTGGGCGCGGGCCAGCTCACCGAGCCGGGCGCTGACCCCGGCCGGCAGCACGAACTCGGCCACCGCGCCCGAGGAGGTGTGCACCTGCGGTCGGGGCCGGTCGGTCGGCAACTCCAGCGGGGCGATCCCCGCCAGCTGCTGGGTCCAATAATCCAGTTCACCGGCGAGCGCCGGCCCGGCCAACCGGTGACGTTGCCAGGCGGCAAAGTCGGCGTACTGTACCGGCAGCTCCGGCAGCGCCGGCAGCGCCGGCAGCTCCGGCAGCGCCGGCAGCTCCGGTAGCGCCGCGGGCCGCTGCTGCGTCGTGGCGGTGTACAGCGCGCCCAGCTCGTCGATCAGCACACTCATGGACCAGCCGTCGGTCACGATGTGGTGGGCGGTGAGCAGCAGCACATGCTCGTCCTCGGCGACTTGGACGAGCAGGGCCCGGAACAGCGGCCCCACCCGCAGATCGAAGGGGCGGCCGTACTCCGCGGAGAGCACCGCATCCAGCTCGCCAGCCGTGGCGCCGGGGAGCTGGAGCACCGGCACCGTCAGGTCGATGGTCGGGTGCACAACCTGGGTTCCCCGGCCGTCCACCTCGTCGAAGGTGGTCCGCAATGATTCGTGCCGCGCCACCAGCTCCCGCACCGCGGCGGTCAGTGCGGCCACCCACAGCGATCCGCGCAGGCGCAGCGCGAGCCCGCTGTTGTACGCCGCGCTTCCCGGCTGGAATTCGTGCAGGAACCACAGTCGCTGCTGGGCGAAGGACAACGGTAGCGGCTCGGTCCGGTCCGCCGGCCCGATCGCGTCGGCGGTCGTTGCCTGACCGGCCAGGCGGCGACGCAGCACCTCCTGCAGATGGGCGGGCAGGGCGGCGATCCGGCTGTCTTTGCTGGACGGCATGACGATGTGTCCTCACATTCCCTCGTCGTGACCGTGACCGAAGGCGATACGTTCGAGTTCGCTGAGAATCGCGTCTTCGACCACACCGGCCAGCGCAGAGATGCTGCGTGCGGTCAGGACGTCTCGCGGCGTCAGGACGACATCGAAGGCCGCCTTGATCCGCATGATGATGAGCATGCTGCGGACGGAATCGCCGCCGAGCTCGAAGAAGTTGTCCTCGACGCCAACCTGGTCCACGGCGAGCACATCGCTCCAGATCTGGGCGAGCACGCGTTCGGTGTCAGTACGAGGGGCGGTGTAACCGGCTCTGGTGGCAGCGGGGGTGGGCGCGGGCAGAGCGTTGCGGTCGAGCTTGCCGTTGGGAGTCAGCGGCCAGGAGTCCAGTGCGATCAACACCAACGGCCGCATGTAGTCCGGCAGCGAGCTGGCCAGCAGTGCGTGCAGCTCACCCGGTTCTGGCACCCGGTGCGCGCTCGAGCGGGTGTAACCGACCAGCCGGGTGCAGCCGGTGGCGTCCGTGCGCGCGAGCACCACGGCGTCCTCGACGACGGGGTGCCGGCGCAGGACGGCTTCTATCTCACCGGGCTCGATGCGGAAGCCACGAATCTTGATCTGCTCGTCGGCGCGGCCGAGAAACTCCAGCTCCCCAGCCGCGCTCCAGCGCACCCGGTCCCCAGTCCGGTACATCCGCGTGCCGGGGGCACCGAACGGGTTGGCCACGAACCGCTGCGCGGTCAGTCCGGGACGCCGCAGGTACCCCCGCGCCAGCCCGGCGCCGGTGACGTACAGCTCACCGGGAACACCCACCGGGACCGGGCGCAGGGCTCCGTCCAGCACATACGTGCGGGTGTTGCGGATCGGCGCGCCGATCGGTGGTGGCCCGCCGCCTGGGGCCAGCGGCTGGCTCCAGCTCGCCACCACGGTGCACTCCGTCGGCCCGTACGCGTTGATCATCCGCCGGTCCGGGGCCCACTGGGCCACCAACTCCGCGGTGCAGGCCTCCCCACCCACGATCAGCGTGCTGAACTCCGCCAACCAGGTGGCCGCGAGATCCGCCGGGACCGTGGCCAACGCGACCGGGGGGATCAGGGCGTGGGTAACCCGATGCCGCGCGAGCACGTGCGCCAGCTGCTCACCCAGCAACGGGCCGGGCGGGGGCACGACCAGCGCCGCCCCTGCGGGCAACGACATGCACAACTCCAGCACTGAGGCATCGAAGCTGGGTGAGGAGAACTGCAACACGCGATCTCCGGGGCCTACCTGGAAGTGCTCGGCTTCGGCGGCCGTGAAACTGGCCAGCCCAGCGGAGGTGACCACCACGCCCTTCGGCGCTCCGGTTGACCCCGAGGTATAGATGACATAAGCGGGGTGCGCGACCGACACCGGAGCCCAGCGATCGGCGTCGGTCGGTGCCCCCGCGGGTATCGCCGCTGTGGCGGCCACCGTGACCGGATCATCGAGCACCAGCACCGTGGCGTCGGCGACCACCGGTAACCCCGCCACCAGCGGCGCCAGGGTCAAGACCAGCACCGGGCGGGCATCGGCGAGCATGAAGCCGATCCGATCGGGCGGGTAGGCCGGATCGATCGGCAGGAACGCCGCCCCGGTCTTGGCCACCGCCAGCTGCGCCACCACGATCTCCACCGAGCGCGGCAACGCCAGTGCCACGATCTGCTCCGGACCAGCGCCGCGGGCAATCAGCAACCGCGCTAACCGGTTTGCCCGGTCATCCAGCTCCGCGAAATCGATCACTCTGTCGTCGGACACCACCGCCGGCGCCGCCGGTGTCCGCGCCACCGCCGCCTGCACCAACTCCGCCCAGGTGGCGGGGCGGTCGTCCCGATCGGTGCGGTTCCACTCCACCAGCACCTGGGCGCGCTGCCGCTGGGTCAGGATGTCGATGTCACCGCAGCGGACGCCGGGATCAGCGGCCAGCGCGGTCAGCACCCGGAGGAAGTGCGCGGACATCCGCTCGATCATGTCGGCATCGAATGCGCTGTCGTCATAGCCGAGCTCGACGGACAGCTGCCGTCGCGGAGACACCACGATGGTGAGCGGATAGTTGGTGGACTCGATCGCCTGCAGTTCGCGAACCCGCAGGCCGTGCACGGCGGCTTCCTCGTCGTTGATCGGGTAGTTCTCGAACACCACAATGCTGTCGAAGAGGTGCTCGCCACCGGGCAGTTCGCTCCAGGCCTGGAGCTGGGTCAACGGCACGAAACCGAACCGCCGAGACTCAGCCTGAGCGGCCTGCAACTCCCGCAGCCACTCCAGCGCTCGGGCGTCAGGGTTCACCTCGGCGCGCACGGGCAGGGTGTTGAGGAACATGCCGGTGATGTCTTCCACACCGGGCAGATCCGCCGGCCGGTCGGACACCGTCGCGCCGAAACACACGTCACGCTCGCCGCTGTAGCGCGAGAGCAGCAGCGCCCAGGCCCCTTGCACAACAGCGTTGAGCGTGAGGCCGTGGCGTTGGGCGAACCCGGTTATCGCTGCGGTGTCCTCCGCGCTGAGTTCACCGGCGTGCCACCGCGACGAGCTGGTGCCGTGCGCGTGGGTGAGCGGCCGCTGGTAGGGCAGCGGCGTGCGGCACTCAACACCGGCCAGCACCCGCCGCCAGTGCTTCTCAGCGTCAGCCTGATCCTGCTCGCCGAGCCACTGGAGGTAATCCCGGAACGGGCGCCGCCAGGGCAATCCGGCTCCGGGTAATCCCGGCTCGGCGTGGTAACAGGCGAAGACATCGGAGAGCACCTGGAAGACGCTCCACCCGTCCAGCAGCACGTGATGGAAAGTCCAGATCACCTGCGCCTCGGTGGCGGACAGGCGCGCCAGCGCCACCCGCATCAGCGGCGCTGCGGTCAGTTCCATGCCACGGGCGCGGTCCTCCTCCAGCCAGCTGCGCAGCTCTTCTGGTCGTTGCGCCGGGGACAGGTGCCGCCAATCGGCGTAGGTAAGCGGCAACCGGACGTCGCGGCGCACCACATGCAGCGGTCCGGCCGGCCCGTCCCAGTTGATGCAGCCGCGTAAGGCGGGGGCGTGGTCGATGACCTGCTGCCAGGCCGCGCCGAGCCGCTGGAGGTCGGTGACGCCGTCCAGCACGAACGTGATCTGCTCGAGGTAAAGGCCCGCCTCGCCCTGGGCGAGTCCGTGGAAGACCATGCCGGTCTGCATGGGGGTGAGGGGGTAGATGTCCTCGATGCCCGCTCCGTTGCCGGCGATGCGGTCCACGCTGGCCTGGTCGAGGTGGGCCAGCGGGAAATCTGAGGGACTGCGCCCGCCAGCGCCGGGTTGGGCGCAGTGGGTGATGATCTGTTGCAGGGTCAGCAGCATCGCCTCGGCGAGGGCCCGCACGGTGCTCTCGTGGTGCGTGGTGTGCCCGTAGTACCAGGTGAAGCGCAGGCAGCCGGCCTCGATGACGCCGACCACATCGAGCAGGTGGGCTCGGGTGGTCTCGGGGGCGGCATCGGCCGCGAGCCCACCGGGTATGGCGACGATGAGACCGTCGGAGGTGGTGGGCCAGTCAAAGTGGCCCAGATAGTTGAAGGAGATCTGGGGGGGCGGTGAGCTCAGCTCCAGGGTGTCGGTGAGGTAGCGCAGCGCGCCGTAGCCCAGGCCGCGGCTGGGGATGGCGCGCAGGTGTTCCTTGACCGCGGTGAGCTGAACCCCCCAGTCCTGGCCGGGTGTGGTGGGCAGCACGACCGGGAACAAGGTGGTGAACCAGCCCACGGTGCGGGACAGGTCGATCCCGGTGACCAGTTCCTCGCGGCCGTGGCCCTCCAGGTTGATCAGCACCTGGAGCTGGCCGGTCCAGGAGCCCAGGACCGCGGCCAGCGCGGTGAGCAGGACGTCATTGATCTGGGTGCGGTAGACCTCCGGCACCTGCGCCAGCAGCGCAGCGGTCTGCTCGGCGTCCAGGGCCACGCTCAGCGAGCGCATGGCGGCCACCGTGTTGGGGCCGGGGCCGTCGGTGGGCAGCACCGACTCGGCGTGCTGGGTGAGCTGGCGCCAGTGCTCGATCTCACCGTCGAAGCCGCCGGAGCTGGCGTGCTCGGTCAGCGCCAGCGCCCACTGCCGGAACGAGGTGGTCTTGGCGTTCAGCGCGATAGGCTGCTTGGCCAGGGCCTGGGTGTAGGCGCTGGTCAGGTCCTCCAGCAGGATCCGCCAGGACACCCCGTCCACCACCAGGTGATGCACTGCCAGCACCAGCACCGGCGACCGCCCGCCACCAACCTCGAACAGCACCGCCCCCACCAGCGGGCCGCGGACCAGGTCGAAGCCGTGGTGGATCTCGGCGCTCAGCTCGCTCAGCACCGCGGGCAGCTCCGCCGCCGGCACCTGCGACACATCCCGCCGCTGCAGCAGTGGCACCGCCTCGGCCGGGGCGTTGTGCTGATGCCACCGGCCCTCGAGGTGCTCGAAGCGCATCCGCAGCGCGTCGTGATGCTCTATCACCGCCGCCAGCGCGCTGGCCAGCGCGACCGGGTCGACATCATCAACCAGCTCGAGCGTCACGGATTGATCGAAATGCTGCGGAGCGCCGGTTTCGGTCGCGAAAAACCAGTGCTGGATCGGTGTCAGCGGCACGCCCCCACTCACCGGACCCTGCTCGGCCGAGACCGGCGCCGCAGCGGTGGCACAGGCCGCTAACCCAGCCACGGTGGGCGCCCGGAACACATCGCGGGGTGTCAGGTTCCATCCGGCTGCCCGCACCCGCGAGACCAGCTGGATGCTCATGATCGAATCCCCGCCGAGAGCGAAGAAATCGTCGGTGATCCCGACCTGCTCCACCCCGAGCACCTGCGCCCAGATCTGCGCCAGGGTCCGCTCCAGGGAGCTGCGCGCGGCGACGTGGCCGGCCTGCGCCGGCTGCCAGTCCGGGGCGGGCAGCCGGCGCCGAACCAGCTTGCCGTTGGCGTTGAGCGGCAACGTTGGCATGGTCACGAACCCCGAGGGCAGCATGTAGTCGGGCAGGGTTGCGCCCAGGAATTCCCGCAGGGCCGCGGCCTCGGGCGCGGCCGGGCCCCGGGGCACCAGATAGGCCACCAGCCGGGTGCGCCCGGCGTCATCGGCCCGCGCCAGCACGACCGCCTCGGCCACCTGCTCATGGCGCGCGACGGCGGCCTCGATCTCGCCCAGCTCGATGCGGAATCCCCGGATCTTCACCTGATGATCGCAGCGGCCCAGATACTCCAACTCGCCGTGGACGTTCCAGCGCACGAGGTCCCCGGTCCGGTACATCCGCTCACCCGGTGCGCTGAAGGGATTCGCCACGAACCGCTGCGCGGTCAATCCCGGCCGGCGCAGGTAACCCCGGGCGAGGCCACGACCACTGAGGTACAACTCGCCCGGCACGCCGACCGGAACCGGCCGCAGCCCGGTATCGAGCACGTACACCTGGGTATTGGCGATCGGCCGCCCGATCGGTGGCGGTTGGTCACCAGTTACTGGTTCATCTGAGTACCACGCGGTCGCGTACACCGTGGCCTCGGTCGGGCCGTAGATGTTGGCGATCCGCCGGCACGAGGTCGCCGCCCTGATCTCACTTGCCGCCCGAGCCGTGAGCGCCTCGCCGGCCAGCACGACCGTGCCGGCGCTCACCCGGCCGCTGGCCTCGGACAACCCCTGGGCGAGTGCTGAGGGGACCCCGCTGATCAGGCTCGCAGCGCTGGTACCGAACCCAGATTCACCCAGCGCGAGCACGTCGCGCACCACCTCGATGGTGCCGCCGGCGGCCAACGGGCCGCAGATCTCGAAAACCGACACGTCGAAGTTCAGCGACGTGGAGACGATCACCCGGGACAGCCCCGATGTGCCGAAGTCCGCGACCGCCCAGGTCGTGAGATCGGCCACGCTGTGGTGCGCGACCACCACGCCCTTCGGCACCCCTGTGGACCCCGAGGTGTAGATCACGTAAGCGGGATGGGCGGCCAACAGCGAGCGCACCCGGTCCGCGTCGGTCACCTCAGTAGCCGGATAGCCGGAGATCTCCGCGACGGTCCCGGGATGGTCGATGACCAGCCGGACCACTCCTGCCGGCAGGCAGCCGGCGGTGTCCTCGGTGGTCAGCACCAACGCCGGACCGGCGTCGGAGCAGATGAACTCGATCCGGGCTGGCGGGTAACCCGGGTCGATGGGCAGGTAGCCGGCACCCGCTGTCCACACCGCCACCAACGCCACGATCATGTCCGTCGAACGTGGCAGCGCCAGCCCGACGAACTGCTCTGGGCCCACCCCCCGCGCGATCAACAACCGCGCCAGCCGGTTGGCCCGCTCGGTCAACTCCCGGTACGTCAGCTCGTGGCGAGACGAGCTGTGCTGACCGGAGCGCACCGCCACCGCATCCGGTGTCCGCGCCACCTGCGCTGCGAGCAGCTCCGGCCACAGCAGCGGCGGCACCTCCCGGTGGGTGTCGTTCCACTCCACCAGCAGTTGCTGCCGCTCGGCGCCGGTCACCAGCGAGAGCGCGGCCAGCGGCTGGTCCGGATCAGCGGCGATCCCAGCCAGCAACACCCGCAGCCGACGCATGATCGTCTCGATGGTCGCGGCATCGAACAGCTGTGGGTCGTAGGAGAGCTGTAGCCCGAGCTGCTCGCCGAGCGAGATTTGCAGGCTCAGCGGGAAGTTCGTGGTTTCCAGCGCTTGGACCTCAGCCACCCGTAGACCCGAGGCAGCCACCGCGGTGGCACCGAAGGCATAGTTCTCGGCCACGACCATGCTGTCGAACAGGGCCGCCCCGGCGGGCAGCTCGCTCCACGCCCGCAGCTGGGCCAGGGAGACGAACCCGAACCGGCGCGACTCGATCTGCGCGGCCTGTACCTGACGCAGCCACGTCACCAGGTTCTGCCCGTCATCAACCTGCACCCGGGTGGGCACGGTGTTGATGAACATGCCGACCATTGATTCCACCCCGGCCAGTTCAGCGGGGCGCCCGGAGACGGTGGTGCCGAAGGTGACCTCACGCTGCCCGCTGTAGCGGGACAGCAGCAGCCCCCAGGCGCCCTGCACGATCGTGTTCATCGTCAGGCCGTGGCGTTTCGCCACCTGGTGCAACCGGGTGGTGTCCCGGGTGC
>JBOHFW010000278.1:0-11912 GCA_050699835.1 Pseudonocardiaceae bacterium
GTGGCGTAGGAGGCCCCGCCACCGACACCTGCCCGGACCACACCGTCCGCAGTGACCAACCGCACCCGAGGGCTGCGCTGCCGCAGATGCATGTACATGCTGGCGGCTAGCGACACCGCGTACTCCAGGCTCGATGTGGGGCCGGCGCCGCGGTGCGCCGCAGCGCGGTTGTCCAGCAGCACGGTGACCTCGCTGCGCCCGGACCGCTCCTCGACCCGGACCATCAGCTCGTCCCGCCGGGCGCTCGTGCGCCAGTGCACTCTGCGCAGATCGTCGCCCTGCTGGTAGCTGCGCACGACCGCAGAGTCCTGACCCGGACCAGCGCCCACTTCTCCGCCGCCCGCAGCCCCGGCACTCAATTCTCCTGCGGTTGG
This sequence comes from Pseudonocardiaceae bacterium, assembly GCA_050699835.1. Lineage (GTDB taxonomy): Bacteria > Actinomycetota > Actinomycetes > Mycobacteriales > Pseudonocardiaceae. Next base: position 375 of record JBOHFW010000278.1, read on the forward strand.
CCACCCGGCCAGCGGCACCACCGCGGGGAGCACTACCAGCCGGCTCTCCTCGGCGAGTGTGCGGCTGTACTCCGCCAGACCGAGCGGATCGATGACCCGAGCGATCAGCGGACCCAGCGAGTGCACGCGGCGCTCGGCCGGGCGCAGCGAGTAGATCAGCTGCACCTCGCGGTGCTGTGTGAGTCGCATCACCACAGCCCGGCGGGGGCCGCCCAGCGCGTCGGGTACCACGTCCTCGAGCAGTAGCCGGCCGTTGCACCGGCCGGTGACGTGCAACGTCAGCTGTATCTGGCAATCACCGCCGACCGAGATCCGGGACGGTACCAACTCCCGGTTCGCCCGCAGTCTGATCTGGGTGCGGCCGGCGACCACGCTGGCCAGCAGCGGCAGCATGAGGGCAAAGGCGGCCACCCGGAGCAGGTCCCGCTCATCGACCAGCACCCCGCACAACGCTGCGGCGAGCCCGGTGGCAAGCAGGCACCGGCCGCGGGTGGTCAGGCTGCCGAACCGCCTGAGCACCTAATGCCTCTGAGGTGAGCGGGGCCAGAGCGCGGCGATGCGGTCACCGTTGCTCGCGGCACCGCCGAGGCCATCAGTCCTGGTTTTTGGTGGCTGCTTCGGCGCTTGGGGCACCGGCACGCGCGCCAGCACGTCGCGCACGAGATCCTCCGCGGATCGTCGATCGACCTGCGCCTGCGCGCTGAGCAACAGCCGGTGCGACAGCACCGGCTGGGCCATCGCCTGCACGTCGTCGGGGAGCACGAAGTCCCGGCCGGCCAGCGCGGCCCGGGCCCGGCTGGTGCGGATCAGCTGCAGCGTGGCGCGCGGTGAGGCGCCCAGCCGGAGCTCAGGCAACGCCCGGGTGGCGCTGACCACTTCCACCACATAGCGTCGCAGGTCGGCCGATACGTGGATCAGGCGGACCGCCTCGCACAGGGTTTTCACCTCGGCTGCGGTGGACACCGGCTCCAAGGTGGCGAACGGGTCGGCGCCGGCGTGCTCGTCGACCATCGCGAGCTCCGCGGCGGGGTCGGGGTAGCCCAGCGAGATCCGGGCGGTGAACCGGTCACGCTGGGCTTCGGGCAACGGGTAGGTGCCTTCCATCTCCACCGGATTCTGGGTGGCGATCACCATGAAAGGGCCACTGAGGGGGTAGCTGTGCCCGTCGACGGTGACTTGGCGCTCTTCCATGCACTCCAGCAGTGCGGACTGGGTCTTGGGGGAGGCGCGGTTGATCTCGTCCCCCACCACCACGTTGGCGAAGACCGGGCCAGCTCGGAAGTCGAAGTCTCCGGTGCTGCGATCGAAGACGGAGACTCCAGTGATGTCGCTGGGCATCAGGTCCGGGGTGAACTGGATCCGGGTGACCGTGCCGTCGATGGACCGGGCCAGCGCCTTGGCCAGCGACGTCTTGCCCACCCCCGGCACGTCCTCGACCAGTAGGTGGCCCTCGGCGAGCAAGGTGATCAACGCGGTGCGAACCGCGTCAGGCTTGCCGACCAAGACGCGTTCGACGTTGCGCACTATCCGATGCGCAGCGGCGTGCACGTCCACGTGCGGCGGACTCGGATCTGGGGCGTTCATGGCTCGATCCTGACAAGCAGATCTCGCGCGCTCACGCGACCTCCTGGCCGTAGTCCCGGATCGCTGGTGTACGAGGTCGTGGGACGCCAGCGCAGAGGCAGTCTGTCAAACCGTGCCGCAAGGCTTACCCAGCGGGCGGGCCTTGCTCCCCCAAACATCCTCCACTTCTCCCCACCGCATGCCCTCCGGCGGTCTCGTGAGGTGACTTTGAGTCCCAAGTTGCCGCACGGGGCCGCAGACCTGAGGCGGTGCCCACGGTGCGCCCTGGGTGGGCGCCCCACCTCCAGACACTGGTCTGGAACTGGCCCGATTACCCAGAGCAGAGGGATACGGAGGGTGTTTGCTCGTTGACAGTGGCAGAAAGTGGGGTAGTGTGGGTCGCCGTGGAGCACAAGGGTGCTTCACGGCCGGTCCGGCAGAGGCGGGGAAGTGGGTGGCCGTGTTCCTGGGCACACACACCCCCCGGCTCGACGACAAAGGTCGGTTGACGTTGCCGGCTAAGTTTCGTGATGCGCTCGCAGGGGGGTTGATGGTCACTAAGGGACAGGACCACTGCCTCTATGTGTTCCCCCGTGCCGAGTTCGAGCAGATGGCCCGCAAAGTGGCGCAGGCGCCGTTCACGAACGAGGCGGTGCGGGCCTACCAGCGTTACCTCTTCGCCGGCACCGACGAGCAACGCCCGGACGGGCAGGGCCGCATCTCGATCGCCGCTGAGCTGCGGCGCTACGCCGGTCTGAGCAAGGACTGTGCGGTGATCGGGGCGATCAACCGTTTGGAGATCTGGGATAGCGAAGCATGGCAGCGCTACCTGGAGGAGCATGAAGAGTCCTACGCCCAGGCGCGGGAGGAGGTCCTGCCTGGCGTGATGTGACCCGATGACGCGAGGCCTCCGTCCGGAGCCGCATCCTCGCGGATGCGCAACACACGGACTACACCAGTCCTGACGCCCCTTCCCCGGCGCCAGGACCTGACACCGGACGGAGACCTGACGCCACCGGTCCGTCCCGACATGGCGCCATATCGGGGCACATCAGGACGGGGTAACCCCGATATGGCGCCATGTCGGAGTTGGTGAGAGGGGGGAGGGAGGGTGCTGGTGGCCGATGACCTGCCCAGGTTTGCTCAGCATGCGCCCGTACTGCTGGGCCGCTGCCTGGAGCTGCTCGGACCCGCGGTGGCGGATCGGCCGGCCGTGGTGCTCGACGCGACGACGGGTCTCGGTGGGCACGCCGCCGCGCTGCTCGACGCCCATCCGGGCCTCACGCTGATCGGCATCGACCGCGACCCGCAGGCGCTCGCGGTGGCCAGTGATCGGCTGCGGGCCTACTCGGGGCGCACCCATCTAGTGCATGCGGTCTATGACGAGCTGCCTGACGTGCTGCACCGCCTCGGCATCCCGCGCGTGGACGGCGTGTTGTTCGACCTGGGCGTGTCCTCGCTGCAGCTCGATACTTCTGAACGTGGCTTTTCCTACGCCCGCGACACCGTGCTGGACATGCGCATGGATCCCAGCGCGGGACCCACCGCGGCCAACGTGCTCAACTCCTATTCCGAGAGTGATCTGCGCCGGGTATTGCGGGAGTACGGCGAGGAGCGCTTCGCCGGCCGGATCGCCGCCGCGGTCGTGGCGCAGCGGGTCCGGCGGCCCTTCGAGACCACCGCCCAGCTGGTCGACGTCGTCTACCAGAATGTCCCAGCGGCTACCCGCCGGCACGGTGGCCATCCCGCCAAGCGGACTTTCCAGGCATTGCGGATTGAGGTCAACGGTGAGCTGAGCGCGCTGAGCTCGGCGGTACCTGCCGCACTGAACGCGCTTTCGGTCGGCGGTCGGCTGGTGGCGATGTCCTATCACTCGCTGGAAGACCGGATCGTCAAACGGGCGCTGGCTGCGCTGACTATCTCCCGGACTCCGGCCGGCCTGCCGGTCGAGCTGCCCGGTCACGGACCCCAGCTGCGCGCCGTGACGCGTGGCGCCGAGCGGGCCGGCTCAGCGGAGACTGCGGCCAACCCGCGAGCGGCGTCCGTACGGCTGCGGGCCGCGCAGCGGATCGCGCCGCCTGGCCAGCATGGATCTGATTGGCCGGAGTTGACCTCGTGACCTCGCCCGCCCGCACCTCGGCCCCCACGCGGGGCAGGACTGCCACATCCGTCCGCCGCCGGGGCACGGTGACTACCCGTGGCCGGGAATCAGGGCCGCAGCGCGGGCGTTCTGCGGCCGTCGCGCGTGCCTACGCTCGCCGTGCGCAGCGCAACGGGATACGCCATGGCGGTGTGAACAGCGTGGAGGCCGGTCGCGCACCCTTTGTGATGCTGGTGATGGTCATACTGGGGACAGGGTTGGTCGCCACGCTGTGGTTGTCCACGGCTGCCACTGCTGACTCCTATCACCTGCAAAGCGCCCGCAAGAACGCCAGGAATCTGACCGAGCGTTCGGAGAGCCTCGCTCGTCAGGTGGCCACCTTGGAGACCGCGCCCGAGCTGGCTCGCCGGGCTCGCTCGCTCGGGATGGTGCCGGCCGGGGACGCGGCCCGGCTGGTCGTCCGACCAGACGGCGGTGTTGTCGTGATCGGCGCGCCTCGGCGCGCCGTCGCACCGGTCTCGCCGCCGGCAGCAGTGTCCGCTCAGCCGCCGGCACTAGCGCCCATCCCGGCGCCGCCCGCCCAGCCGTCGCCGCCCGCCGTCCCACCAACACCAGCCGAGGCGCCAGCCGCTGCACCGATACCTACCCCGCTGGGTCGTACCTGATGGGCACAGCGACCACCGGCCAGTTCACCAGACGGGCCAAGCGTCGCCGCCGACCTGGCTCGCCGGCAGCTGGTCTGCACGACCGGCTGCGGCTCGGTCGGATGGTCCTCGTCCTTGCGCTGGTGGCCGCGGGACTCAAACTAGTCGTGGTGCAGGGAGTACAGGCGTCGGCGTTGTCGGCGCAGGCCGCAAACCAGCGCACCACCGTACAGACGCTGCCCGCGCAACGCGGCACGATCACCGACCGTAACGGCACTCCGTTGGCCTTCAGCGTGGCGGCCCAGGCGCTGTACGCTCAGCCGAACCGGATCATCGCTGAGCAGCGCGCGGTCCGGGCCGACCCGGATGCGCACAAGCAGGCGATGGCCCGCCGGGTCGCCGAGGTGCTCGGTCCGACCGTCTCCGAGCAGGAGATCCTCGAGGCCCTGCGCAGCGACCGCACCACGGTGTTGCTGGCGCCGTTGGTGACGCCGTCCCAGGCCAGGGCGATCCAGCGGGACTTCCCGGAGATCAGCGCCGAGCACCGGGAGATCCGGCAGTACCCCGGGGGTGAGCTCGCCGCCAACGTCCTGGGGGTGGCGAACTGGCGGGCCGACGAGCGCAAGGTGCGCGGTCTGGCTGGCTTGGAGAACTACGACGACACCCTGCTGGCCGGCCGGGATGGCCGCCGGGTGGTAGACACTGCGGAGGGCTCGGACGCGGTCATCCCGGGCAGTGAACGCGGCGAACGGCCGCCAGTGCCTGGTTCGAGCCTGGAACTCACTCTGGACTCCGATCTGCAGTTCACCGTGGCCCAGATGCTCGGCGACTTCGCGCGCAAACACCACGCCAAACGGGCCAGCGCGGTAGTACTCGACGCGCGCACCGCCGAGGTTTACGCGATGGCCAACGACCTCACCTTCGACCCCAACAACCTCGCGGCGGCGACCCCTGAGCTGTTAGGTAACCCGGCTGTCTCGACGCCCTTCGAACCAGGTTCGGTCAACAAGGTCATCACTGCGGCCGCCGCCATCGACAGCGGCATCGTCACGCCGGATACCCCGCTGCGGGTTCCCGGCGAGGTGCGGATCGCTGACCGGACTGTCCGGGACGCGTGGTCACATGGCACGGTGAACCTCACCTTCACCGGAGTGCTGGCCCGCTCGTCCAACGTCGGCACGCTGCTCACCGTGCAGCGGGTGGGCGAGGACCGTTTTGTGGACATGCTCCACCGGATGGGCCTGGGCCAGCGCACCAACGTGGGCTTGCCAGGCGAAAGTGCAGGCAAGGTGCCACCCCGGGACCGGTGGTCGGGCAGCACGTTCGCCAACCTGCCCATCGGGCAGGGCCTGTCGATGACCGTGTTGCAGATGGCCGGCATGTACCAGGCGATCGCCAACGATGGCGTGCGCATCCCACCGCGCATCGTCAGCGCTGAGATCGCCCCGGACGGCACCCGGACCGCGACACCGCGTCCGGGGGGTATCCGGGTGGTCAGCCCGCAGACCGCCCATACCGTGCGAGACATGCTCCGCGCGGTCGTCCAGAATGCGCCGGGAGGACAGCGCGGTACCAGCCCGGAGGCGGCTCTGGAGGGGTACCAGATCGCGGGCAAGACCGGTACCGCGCAGCAAGTCGACCCCGCCTGTGGCTGCTACAGCAACTCGAATCACTGGATCAACTTCGCCGGGATCCTGCCTGCTGATTCGCCACGCTTCGTGATCGGGATCATGCTCGACGACCCGACCGTCGGCAACGCCGCGCCGCTGTTCCATGACATCGCCTCCTACCTCGCGGGTCGCTACCAGATCCCGCTATCTCCCGGCCCCAGCCCGGTCGCCACCCTGACCCTGCCGTGATGCTGGGCGCCGAGGTGTGGGTCCGCTCCTGATCCCGAATCACCGCGCCGGTAGCCTTCGTGCCCGCTGGGCTTCAGCTCCACGCGCACCCGACCCCGGATCGTGACTGCTCCTGTGACTCGCTCGTTGACCGAGACGCCGCTGCGGCCCTCGCGCACCGCGCCGACCCCGCTGACCGTGCTTGCTGCGCTGGCCGGCCTGCAGATTGCCGATCAAACCCAGGTCACGGGTGTCACGCTGCGCGCTCAACAGGCGCTGCCCGGCGACCTGTTCGTGGCACTACCCAGCCTGACCCCTGGCCGGTCGCACGGGGCCGACTTCGCTGGCATCGCGCTGAGCGCTGGCGCCGCTGCGGTGCTCACCGATCCCGCGGGTGCGCATCACCCGGTGCTCACCGGCGGGGGCGTCCCGGTGCTGGTGCACCCGGACCCCCGTTCGGTCGTGGGCCCGCTGTCCGCGCACATCTACGGTGACCCCTCCACCCGGCTGGCGGTGCTCGGGATCACCGGCACCGCCGGTAAGACCACCACGACCTACCTCCTGGAGGCGGGGCTTCGCACGGCGGGCGCGCGGACCGGCCTGGTTGGCACTGTGCAGACCCGGATCGATACGGCGCCGCTAGCCAGCACGTTCACCACTCCGGAAGCGCCGGACCTGCAGGCACTGCTGGCCCTGATGGCCGAACGCGGCGTCACCCAAGTGCCCATCGAGGTCTCCAGCCATGCGCTCGCGCTGGGCCGGGTGGCCGGTACTACCTTCGCCGTCGGCGCCTTCACCAACCTGTCCCAGGATCACCTGGACTTTCATGCCGACCTCGAAGACTACTTCGCCGCCAAAGCACTGCTCTTCGACGGCCGAGCCGCCGCTGAGGTGGTCTGTGTGGACGGTGCCTGGGGCCGCCGGCTGGTTACCAACCAGACCACGACCGTCTCGCTGAGCGGCGAGGCAACCTGGCGCGCAGTGGATGTCGCTGCCCATCCCTCCGGCAGCCAGAGTTTCCGCGCTCTAGGCCCCGGCGGGCTGGACGTCTCGGCGCTGATCCGGTTGCCGGGTGCGTTCAACGTGACCAACGCGCTGCTTGCGTTGGCCGTCGGTCACGCTGCGGGAGCCGATCCGATGCTGCTGGCCCGCGGCATCGCGACCGCCGAGGTGCCCGGCCGGATGCAGCGGGTGAGTCGCGGCCAGGAGTTTCTCGCCGTGGTCGACTACGCGCACAAGCCTGCCGCGGTGGCCGCGCTGCTCGACGCGGTGCGGGATCAAGTCTCCGGGCAGTTGCTGGTGGTACTGGGTTGCGGCGGAGATCGGGATCGGGCCAAGCGACCCCTGATGGGTGCTGAAGCGGCCCGCCGGGCCGATCTGCTGGTGGTCACCGACGACAACCCACGGACCGAAGATCCGGCCGCGATCCGTGCCGCGATGCTCTCCGGCGCCCGGGTCGGTCCCGCGGAGGTAGTGGAGATCCCCGATCGGGCGGCCGCCATCGCCCACGCGGTGGCCCGGGCTGGACCCAGCGACGCGGTCATTGTTGCCGGTAAGGGCCACGAGACCGGGCAGGATGTGGGCGGCGTCAAGCACCCCTTTGTGGACGCGGATGTGCTCGCCGACCTGCTCGATGCGCGCCTGCGGGCGGGCCCATGATTGAGCTCACCCTGGCTGAGGTGGCCAGTGCGGTAGGCGGGGTCCTGCACGGCTGCTCGGGCACCGAGATAATCACCGGTGGCGTCGAGTTCGATTCCCGTCGGGTCACGCCCGGCGGGTTGTTCGTCGCGGTGCCGGGCGAGCGGGTCGACGGCCACGACTTCGCGGTCGCAGCGATGGCCGCAGGCGCTGCCGGAGTGCTCGCCGGGCGGCCCGTCGATGCCGCCGCGGTGCTCGCCCCGCCGGTCGCCGGTCCCCCCTCCGGTGCCTACGCGCTGGCTGCGGACACCGACGGCGCAGGCGCGGCGGTGCTGGCGGCACTGGCCGCGCTGGCCCGGTCCGTGGTGCACACGCTGAGCCAGGCTGGTCTACAGGTAGTGGCCCTGACCGGGTCGTCAGGCAAGACGTCTACCAAGGACATGGTGGCCGCGCTGCTCGCCCCACTCGGCGCCACGGTCGCCCCGCCAGGGTCGTTCAACAACGAGATCGGCCACCCCTGGACCGCGCTGCGCGCCAACGTGGCCACCCGGCACCTGGTCCTGGAGCTCTCCGCGCGCGGTCCCGGCCAGATCAGCGCGCTGTGCCGGGTGGCGCCGCCGTCGATCGGGGTGGTGCTCAACGTCGGCTCGGCGCACATGGGTGAGTTCGGCTCCCGGGATGCGGTGGCCACCGCCAAGGGTGAGCTGGTCGAGGCGCTGCCGGCCGCCGGGGTCGCGGTGCTCAACGCCGACGACGCCGCGGTGTCCGCGATGGCGCGGCGCACCGCGGCGCGGGTGGTGCGTTTCGGACGGTCGCCAGCTGCCCAGGTACGCGCGACCGATGTTGTTCTCGATGCCCGAGGCTGCCCGACGTTTCGCCTGGTGAGCGAGGCTGGAGCGGCTCCTGTGCAGCTCGCCGTGCCCGGCGAGCACCAGGTGTCCAACGCGTTGGCCGCGGCCGCGGTGGCCCTGGAGCTGGGTGCCACTCCGGTAGCCATTGCCGTGGGGCTGGAGAAGTACCGTGCGGTGTCGCGTTGGCGGATGGAGGTCACCGACCGTCCCGATGGCGTGACGGTGGTCAATGACGCCTACAACGCCAATCCCGAGTCGGTCGCCGCCGCGCTGCGAACGTTGGTCGTGATGACCGCAGCCAACCGGCGCAGCTGGGCCGTGCTGGGTCCAGTCGCTGAGCTCGGCAAGGCCACGGAACAGGCGTACCGGGACATCGGCGCGCTCACCGCGCGCCTGGGCGTCGACCGGCTCGTGGTGGTGGGGGAGCAGGCCAGGCAGCTGCACCGCTGCGTACCGGACTCCGTCCTGGTGCCGGATGTGCCCGCAGCGCTTGAGCTGCTGCACGACGAACTCGCCCCTGGCGACGTCGTGCTGATCAAGGCGTCCCGGTCAGCCGGTTTGGAACTCCTCGCGGACGGGCTCCTCGGCGCGACTGGCCCGAGCGGTACCGGTGGAGGGAGTAGCAGGTGAGCACCATCCTGGTCGCCTCCGGGGTCGCGCTGCTCGCCTCGATCTTGTTCACGCCCTACCTCATCCGGTTGTTCACCCGGCAGGGCTTCGGGCAGGAGATCCGTCAGGAGGGACCGCAGACCCACCAGAGCAAGCGCGGCACACCGACCATGGGCGGGGTGGCGATCCTGCTGGCGATGTGGAGCGGTTACCTGGTCGCCCACCTCACCGTCACCCGGCACGGCATCACCGCGTCGGCACTGCTGGTCCTGCTGCTCACCACGGTTCTCGGGTTGGTCGGCTTCCTCGATGACCTGATCAAGATCCGCCGGCAGCGCAACTTGGGCTTGAGCAAGACCGCCAAGCTGGTCGGGCAGCTGGTTGCCGCGGTGTTGTTCGGCATCCTGGCGTTGGGTTTCCGGGACGGCGATGGCATCGCCCCGGGCTCGACGCACCTGTCCTTCGTGCGGGATGTGGCCGTGGTGTCCTTCGGAGCCGTGGGCTTCGTGATCTTCAGCTACCTGCTGGTGTCAGCCTGGTCCAACGCGGTGAACCTGGCCGATGGCTTGGACGGTCTGGCTGCGGGCGCGGCGGCGATGGTGCTGGTCACGTACGTGATCGTCTCGTTCTGGCAGTTCACTCAAGACTGCACCGTCCAGGCGGTGCCCGGCTGCTACACCGTGCGGGATCCGCTCGATGTCGCCGTGGTAGCCGCATCCGCGGTCGGTGGGTGCATCGGGTTTCTGTGGTGGAACGCACCACCGGCGAAGATCTTCATGGGTGACACCGGGTCGTTGGCGATCGGCGGCTTGCTGGCGGGTTTGTCGGTAGTTACCCGAACCGAGCTGCTCCTGGTCGTGATCGGTGGGCTGTTCGTGGTCGAGGCGCTGTCCGTGGTGATCCAGGTCGCGGTGTTTCGGACCACCCGGCGCCGGCCGTTCCGGATGGCGCCGTTTCACCACCACTTCGAGCTCGCGGGCTGGCCTGAGACTACCGTGATCATCAGGTTCTGGCTGCTCGCGGCCATTTGCTGTGCACTGGGCGCCGGAGTGTTCTACAGCGAGTGGCTGACCGCGGCCGGGGGGTGAGATGGTCAGCTTCCGCGACAACTTCCCTTCGGACCTCGTGGGCGCCCGGGTGCTGGTCGTCGGGGCGCGGGTCACGGGCTCCTCAGCGGCTCGATTGCTGGCGGAACTCGGTGCCGATGTCACCGTCACTGACTCCGCGCCCAGCCAACTCCAGGCCCTGGCGGCGACCCCCTTGCCCGGCGCCGTGCGGTTGGCCGCTGATCTGGCCGCTCCGCCGCTGGGCACCGACTTGGTGGTGACCAGCCCTGGTCTGCGGCCGGACGCCCAGGTGCTGGTGGCCGCGCGCCGGGCCGGCGTGCCGGTGATCGGGGATGTGACGCTGGCCCGCTGGGTCGACTGTGCTCGGGCGAGCGCGGGACCCAGTGGCGGTCCGGGCCAGGCACCAGCCGAGTGGTTGGTGGTGACCGGGACCAACGGCAAGACCACCACCGTGGGAATGCTCGAGTCGATCCTGCGTGCCGCCGGACTCGACGCTCTCGCGTGTGGCAACATCGGGCTCCCGGTGCTGGATGCGGTGCGCGCTGGTCACCGCGTGCTCGCCGTGGAGTTGTCCTCGTTTCAGTTGCACCACTCGCCCCCATCGCACTGGTCGCCGCAGCGCAGGCCCCGGGCCGCCGTGGTGCTCAACGTCTCCGCCGACCACCTGGACTGGCACGGCAGCCTGGCCAGCTATGTCGCGGCCAAAGGCCACGTGTACGTCGAGGGCACTACCGCGGTGTGCAACGCTGACGACGAGTGGTCGACGCGGCTGGCCGCTGGGCGTGGGGCCGTCGAGTTCACCACCAGCGAGCCGCGCGAGGGGCAGCTCGGTCTGGTGGGGGAACAGCTGATGGATTGTGCCTTCAGCGCAGATCCCGGGGGCACCGTACTGGCCCAACTCGCCGATGTCCGTCCGGTGGGCCGGCACAACCTGTCCAACGCGCTGGCTGCCGCGGCACTGGCTCGCTGCATCGGGGTCGATGCTCCCGCCATCAGCCAGGGACTGCGGAGCTACTCCCCGGGCGGGCACCGCGGCACGCCGGTTGGCGAGCATGCCGGGGTCTGCTACCTGGACAATTCCAAGGCCACCAACCCGCATGCGGCGCGCGCCGCGCTGCTGTCCCAGCAGCGGGTGGTGTGGGTGGCCGGCGGGTTACTCAAGGGCGCCGAGGTGGACGAGCTCGTCATCGACACCCGGGATCGGCTGGTCGGCGCCGTGCTGCTCGG
>JBOHFW010000279.1:0-4623 GCA_050699835.1 Pseudonocardiaceae bacterium
TGGCGGTGCTGCCGATGTTCCTGTTCTCCGCGACCTTCTTCCCCCTGTCGGTGTACCCGCTGGCTTTGCAGTGGGTGGTGCAGGCATTCCCGCTCTACCACGCGGTGGCTCTGATGCGCGGCCTGACCACCGGGATCGTCGACTGGTCGATGCTCGGACACGTCGCATATTTCGTGGTGATGGCGGCGCTGGGCCTCCTGGTGGCCTCCCGCCGTTTGAAGATCCTCCTCCTGCGGTAGGGGCTCTTCAAGGACTGGAGTTGGTAGCAGTTAGCGACGCTGCCAGACTGGGTTGGCGGTACTTGAAGAGCACCCAACTAGGCTGGGCGGCATGGCGGGCACATCGGTGTTTGAGCAGCTCGAGCCATTGCTGTCACGGGTGTCTAAACCCGTGCAGTACGTCGGCGGCGAGCTCAACGCCACGGTGAAGGACTGGGACGCCATAGCGGTGCGCTGGGCGTTGATGTACCCGGACGCCTACGAGGTTGGGCTGCCCAACCAAGGGATCATGATCCTCTACGAGGTGCTCAACGAGCAGCCCGACGTGCTCGCCGAGCGGACCTACTCAGTGTGGCCGGATCTTGAAAAACTGATGCGCGAGCACGGGATCCCACAGTTCACCGTGGACTCCCACCGGCCAGTCGGCGACTTCGACCTGCTCGGAGTGTCTTTTGCCACCGAGCTCGGCTACACCAACCTGCTCGCCGCGCTGGACCTCGCCGGGATCCCCCTGCAGGCCACCCAACGCACTGACGAGCATCCGATCGTCATCGCCGGTGGCCACGCGGCGTTCAACCCAGAGCCGATTGCCGAGTTCATCGACGCCGCGGTGCTGGGCGACGGTGAGGAGGCCATCCTGGAGATCACTGGCGCCGTCCGGAGGTGGAAGGCGCACGGACGACCCGGCGGCCGCCAGGAACTGCTGCACCGACTGGCCGAGATCGACGGCCTCTACCTGCCGGGCTGCTACGACGTCAGTTACCTGCCCGACGGCCGGATCGCCAAAGTCGTTCGCAACACCGAACGGGCTCCCCAGCGGGTGGTCAAACGCACCACGATGGACCTCGACAACTGGCCCTACCCTAAGCAGCCGCTGGTGCCGATCGCGGAGAGCGTGCACGAGCGAATGAGCGTGGAGATCTTCCGCGGCTGCACCCGGGGCTGCCGATTCTGCCAGGCCGGCATGATCACCCGTCCGGTGCGGGAACGATCGATCCAGGGCATCGGCGAGATGGTCGAGCGAGGCCTTGCAGCCAGCGGGTTCAGCGAGGTCGGATTGCTCTCGTTGTCCAGCGCGGACCACTCGGAGATCCGCGAGATCACCAAGGGTCTGGCCGATCGCTACCAGGGCAGCGGAACGGGCCTGAGCCTGCCCTCGACCCGGGTGGACGCGTTCAACATCGACCTCGCCAACGAGATCTCCCGCAATGGCCGTCGGTCCGGGTTGACCTTCGCCCCCGAAGGCGGCTCCGAACGGATCCGCCGGGTGATCAACAAGATGGTGTCCGAGGAGGACCTCATCCGCACCGTCTCCACCGCGTTCGGCGCCGGCTGGCGGCAGGTGAAGCTGTACTTCATGTGCGGCCTGCCCACCGAGACCGACGACGACGTGCTGCAAATCGCTCACCTGGCGCACAATGTGATCAAAGCCGGCCGCCAGGCCACCGGCAGCAAGGACATCCGGTGCACGATCTCGATCGGTGCCTTCGTGCCCAAACCGCACACCCCGTTCCAGTGGGCCGCCCAGGAGCACCCTGACGTGGTCGACGACCGGCTCAGGAAGCTCCGCGCCGAGATCAACAGTGACCGCCGGATCGGCCGCAACGTGGGCATGCGCTACCACGACGGGAAACCCTCGCTGATCGAGGGCTTGCTGTCCCGGGGGGATCGGCGGGTCGGGCGGGTGATCGAGCGAGTGTGGCGCGAGGGTGGCCGCTTCGACGGCTGGAGCGAGCATTTCCGCTACGACCGCTGGGTGCAGGCGTGCGCGGCCGAGCTGGCGCCCCTGGGCGTGTCGCTGGAGTGGTTCACCACCCGCGAGCGCGGCCGCGGGGAGATCTTGCCCTGGGATCATCTGGACTCGGGCCTGGATCGGGACTGGCTCTGGGACGACTGGCAGGACGCGCTGACCGAGCGTGAGCAGGACGACTGCCGGTGGACCCCGTGCTTCGACTGCGGCGTCTGCCCGTCTATGGGCACCGACATCCAGGTCGGACCGAGCGGTCGGCAATTGCTACCGATCAGTCCTGCTGGGCATTGACCGCCGCCAGCGCGTCGACCAGACCACGGCCATAGAACCCGCCGCTGGCGCATACCGCCGCCGGATCGTGCGCTGCGCTCGGGCACGGCAGCGGGTCGGCCTGTTCCCGTAGCAAAGTGGCCAGCTCGTGCGGAGTGGCTTGTTGCCGAACAGACGCGAGCAGCGCCGCCACGCCGGATGCATGCGGGGCGGCCATGGAGGTACCGCAGGTGTAGTCGTAACCGCCGGGGACGGCAGAGAGTACGCAGCCGCTGGAACCCGTGATGGCCGGCTGTGCCCGGTCTCCGCCGGGAGCTGTCACCGCGACCACACCGACACCATAGGAGCTGTACTCCGATTTGACGCGCCGGGCGCCGACAGCGGAGACCGCGACCACCCCGGGCAGTTCCGCGGGCAGCACATCGCAGTGTTGGTCCACCGGGCGGGGTTGCGGGTTGGGCGTGTTGACGGGGCTGCGCAGGTCCTGCTCGGGGTGGGCCAGGTTGGTCCGCTCGTTACCGGCGGCCGCGATGCTGAGCACCCCCTGAGCCGTGGCGTACTCCACCGCGCGCCGCATCGCCTCATGGGCCACCGCTTGACCGGGCACGTTGGAACAGGTCAGCAGCCACGGGTCCAGCGAGTAACTGTTGTTGGCGATGCGCATCTGCTGTCGGGCCGCCCACATGACGCCACACACGGCGTATTCCGGATAGATGAACCCGTCGTCGTCGACGACCTTCACCGAGGCCAGCCGGACGCCGGGTGCCACTCCGGTGATGCCCCGCCCGTCCTCGGCGGCGGCGATCGTCCCGGCCACGTGGGTGCCGTGCACGGACGTGGTCGGGCTCCACGCGGCAGGTGAGGGGTCCGGCTTGCCGGATAGGCAGCCCGCCGAGCGAGTCGGGTCGAGCGCGGCGGCTAGATCGGGGTGTGTCGCATCCACCCCGGAGTCCAGCACCCCGACCAGCACCTCGGCACGGCCCGGGTTGATCGCCCTGGCCTGCGGTGCACGGATCATCTCCATGTCCCACTGCTCGGCCGACCGGTCCGCGCTCAGTGCCTGCGCCGCTGCCGGCAGGCGCGCGGCGGTGAGCGGCACCACCGGAGTGGCCAGCTCCGCCCGCCGTGGGTTGCTGAGCGTCTCGGCCTGGGCACTGTAGGCCCGGGCGAGGCCGAACCGGGCAGCGAATCTTGGCTCGGCGGACGTGGCGGCCCCTACTCCGATCTGCGGGTAGTAGGCGGTGCTGATGCCGCAAGCAGCCCGGACGGTCCGGGTCGCGGACTGTTCGGGCGTCCCTGCGGCAAAGAGCACCACATACCGCAGCAGTGGGCCGTTCGACGCGCAGCCCGGCACGCCGCTGACTACCGGGGATGGCAGCCCGGCCAGAACGAGCATGGCCGCGGCGGCCGCGGCAACCCGCAGGACACGGATCAACACCCGTAACCTCCGGGTGAACGGGCGGGCGATTTGCCCGCGGCAAGGTCGCCGTGACCCTAGTGACCCCCCGGCGTGCAGGGGCGCGCGGGGGTCGTGAGTGGCATTCGGTGCTAGAACACTCATACGCACTGACGAGAGGAAGTTATGACTCCTTCTGCCGCTGCGGTATGCAAGGTGCGGCTGCGCTTCGCTAAGCGGGGAAAGCTGCGGTTCACCTCGCACCGGGACGTCGCCAGAGCCTTCGAGCGGGCATTGCGCCGCGCCCGCTTACCGATGGCGTACTCGCAGGGGTACAGCCCGCACCCCAAGGTCTCCTGGGTGGGCGCGGCGCCCACCGGGGCGGCCAGCGAGGCGGAGTACGTCGAGATCCAGCTCGTGGAGCACCTCGATCCCGAGGTAGTCCGCGCCAAGCTGGACGCGGCCCTGCCCGAGGGGCTCGCCGTCCTCGAGGGGGTGCTGGCCGGTCCGGGAGGGCTCGCCGAACGGATCGAGGTCAGTACCTGGCGCATCGAACTTCGTGGGCTTGGTGGTGAGCAGCTACGGCAGGCGGCCCGAGCGCTGCTCGCGGCCCCTACGGCGCTGGTCGAACGCGTCACCAAGGACGGTCGGCGCTCCATCGATGCGCGGGCAGCGATCGTCTCCTTGGACGTCGAAGAATGTCCGACTGTACCGCCTGTGCTCGATCAGCGCAGCCGGTGTGGGATACTCATTGCGGTCGTGCGACAGGTCAGTCCTGCAGTGCGACCCGATGATGTGCTGAGCGCGCTCGGTGCCGTTGCCGGAGGTCCGTCGCCGGTGCTCGTGAAAGCCATCCGGACTGCGCAAGGTCGGCTTGACGACGACGGGGGTCTCGTCGATCCGCTCACAGCGGACCGGGCAGCCGCCCGGACGGCTTTGATGGAGTCTGACGATGAGTTGGATCAGCACGACGTCGCGGACATACCGGT
>JBOHFW010000280.1:0-9630 GCA_050699835.1 Pseudonocardiaceae bacterium
ACCCGTCCTGATGCCCCCGCGACTGGTCCAGCTCGTGCTCCGGCTTGCTGACCAGGACCCCGACCGGCGACGCCCGATCACCGAACGATCCGATGCACCCAGGACATGGCTGTTCCCCGGTAGCGTCCCGGGACGACACGCCGACGCCGGCCGGCTGAGCAAGCTCCTCCACGACCAGCTCGGCATCATCGTGCGACCCGCCCGTAACAGCGCCCTGTCCGCCATGGCCGCCGATCTCCCCGCCCCGGTCCTTGCTGAGCTCCTCGGGATCCACGTCACCACGGCCGGGCGCTGGGCCGTGCTGGTCAAACGTGACTGGTCCAGTTATGTCGTGGCCCGACGCCATGATGTACAGGTCGCCAAGACGGAGGCCGCAGACACGTGAGCCACACAACGCAAGCGCCTCCTTATGCGACCGTGAAAGCCTGGCGGCGGTTCAGTAGGAAAACCGTGGCCACCGCGACACACACGATCTGGCT
The DNA here is from genome assembly GCA_050699835.1 of Pseudonocardiaceae bacterium. Lineage (GTDB taxonomy): Bacteria > Actinomycetota > Actinomycetes > Mycobacteriales > Pseudonocardiaceae. Next base: position 480 of record JBOHFW010000280.1, read on the forward strand.
CGGCGCCCTGGCCGACGACGGTTACGGCCGCTTCCACGACCCCGACTACACCGACGACGCCCTGCCCGCCGCGTTGCGTTCCGGCACCGTCCGGGTCTCCCGCTGGCTGTGGTGGGCTTGGTATGGGCCCCTGCCCGCCCGCACGGTGGTCCTGCACCGCTGTGACCTGCCGATCTGCGTCCGGCTTGACCACCTGGCCGCTGGCAGCCAGCGCGACAACTTGCTGATGGCCGCTGGCCGTGACCGGATCGCCAGGATGGCGTTCACCGGCCAGCGCATCGACCACGCCGACAAACGCGGCCCCGCAGGCCAATCCCATGCCATCCGAGATGCTGTCCGCCACGCACTCACCAGCGGGATCACCGACCCGCCGCAGCTCAGCGCGATCGTCGACGCCGTCATCACCCTCGGCGACCGCTACGCCAATCAACTGGCTCTGTTCGACCTCTAGCAAAATCCTTGTGCGTCCGGACCAGGCCGATTGCGAGAGGACAACGCTCACAGGGTGCGCGCGGCAAGGCATCCCGTTTGCCTGCATCGGGCGGAGGTTGTGTGATCTGCAGCACTCTTCGCGGGTGGATGCTGGCAAACCGTCCCGTGGGACCGGGAAGGGGATGAGAGGACCCGACCATTGAAAGGAGCTGAGCCGGCCGTGACCGACTCCCTCGAACCCTCAGCACACCCGTCTCCCGGGGATGACCGCGTCGAGCCTGCTGTCCTGGCCGCCGATAAACTAGCCGTGCCTTCCGCCGCTGTGGGTCCGCGCCGTCGTTCTGCTGGAGGGGCATTCGGTGCCCTCATCTCGTCAGGTGCTGTGGTGCCGTTCCCCTCGGCGATGCTTGCCTCGAAACTTGCGCCGTCTGGCGTCCCAGCGTTGCAGCGGGCGGTGGAGAACATGTCGCGATCCGTCACCGCTGCGATTTCGGCCGCCGTGCCACAGCACTTCGGCGCTCTTGCTGCGGTCCGGGCTTCGACCGAGCTGAACTTGGTGAGAAAGGCGGCAGCAGACGTCGTGCGTATCTCGGCCGTGCCCGATCGTCTCACCCGGATCCTGCCGACGTGGGTGGGATCGACACGCGCGTTGGAAGGGTTGGACAAGCTCTCTGGGGTGATGCCCCAGCTCGCGGGGTTGGACAAGCTCTTCAGGGTGGTGCCGCAGTTCACGGCGCTTTCTTCGATGTTGAGCCCGCAGGTCGAGCAGCTGCTCGGGTCGATCAGGTCTATCGCGCGGGATTTCAGCCGGCGGACATATTTGGCTGTCGTCGCCGCCCGCGATGCGGTTCTGCGCGGAGACTGGAAGGCAGTGGCGCGGTTCGTCGAGTACTGGCTGGACGTTCCTCGAAGTCAATGGCGGACTCGAGTGGAAGCGGCCAGTGACGCCCTACTCGCCATCGATCCTGCGGAGTTTGGCCCTGACGATGTCTTCGGGCTGCTTGAGCACCTCGAGGGAGAGATCCGCCATCGGTTCGCTGGCCGGCGGCTGCTGTGCACGACTCAGCTCAACTACCGCCGGGTCGTGTCGCTGGACGAGCTTCCCGTCTTCGTCGGGGAACACACCGTGCCTGGAATGCTGCCCGTCGCGCCGGCGGCAGAGTGTCGGGCACTTGCCGCCCTCAACGAGTTCGATGACCACCGCCTGGTCATGTTGCTCGATGGGTTGGCGCTCCAGGAGGCGCGAATTGTGCACGCGCGCGGCTTCCTCACTTCCTGGGCGGCGGCAGCCTTGGCTTGCGGGAGCCCTCCGGGTGAGGGTGAGCGGGTCCGGGCCAAGGTCCTACGACGGGCGCAGCGGATCAATAAGCTAACCAGCGGCTCGCAGCTCACCTTAGGGCGATGAGCTGGATGAGTGGGTCAATCTGGACGGCGATCCTGACGATTGCGGTGTGGCCAGCAGGGATCGTTGTGCTCGTCATCGTCGCGCTGATACTGGCACCCTCTGACCAGCAAGCCGCAGTCTTGAAGGCGATCGCTGAGGTCGTTCGAGCCGCTCGCCGGACTGATCGTCGTCCGTAGCGGCAACACCACCGTCATCATCAACAAACCTGACGGCCAGCACTCATGGCCCAACCATCGCGCCCACATCCCTCGCCTCGCACCGAAGGAATACCGCGCTTGACGAATAAGTACCCTCCACCAGCGTCACCCGCGAGGGTCGTGAGCGGGGCCGCTATTGATCGCGGCCGGCAGGAGCATCGAGGTCCCTGGCCGACACTCACATGATCGTGATTCCCGGCCTGACCGACCCGTGGCGAGGTCGACCTGCATGACCTCAGCGACGCCCTCCGGTCCCCAACTCAGTCGCGCAATGAGCTCGTACGCGTCGCGTCACCCACGATGCTCCGGCGATAAGTCGATCTCGGTCCACGGGCCGGTCCACGAAACTGGCGCCAACCGGTACCGGTCCTGCCACGTCCGGCGCCCGTAGAACCGATGATGCGCCTGGTCGCCGGGCATGTGGGTACCAGCGTCCCCTTCGGGCGCACCACGTTGAACAGCGCAAACGGTCAACGTTAGATCTTTGAACGGTAGTCAGTGGATCACGATCCACTGACTGATCCACGAAGCCTGCTAGCTTCCGCGCTCATGACCAACCGACTTCGAGCTGGCGAGCCCGCGTGCGAAAGGCTCGCCTGCAGATGTCGCCGCGTGTCCCTGCAGCAGCTGGGTATGGGGGCGGTATCTAGGAACGACACTTGTGCCCGGCGAACTCCTCAATAGGCACCGCGGCGTGTTGTACGTCGATGAGGTCCAGGCACTCCTCAGCCCAGATGCAGCCCCAGATGCAGCGGGTGGCTAGCCAGCGTCGTGGGTCGAGGTCGCCCGGACGCGCGGCGTCCTGTCCAGTTGCGCTGGGCCTTGCCGACGGCGGGCAGCAGGCCCCAGCTGCGCAGCAGGGGAGCGACCGCGTCCTGCGCCTGAGCCGGGCTGACCTCGGCTGTGATGCCGCCCACCGCGAGCTCAGGGTCGTGCAGAACGAACACCGCACCCTCAACCAGGCGAGCGACCCGCCGCCCTGCGACACCGGCCACCCCCGCCGGCCACCGTTTGACGCCCATCACCACCAGCTGCGACGGTGCAGTCACGGCCCCGATCTCCACCCAGGCGTCCAGGCGTGCCAGGACCTGCTCGGCGTGGATCAACGAGGGGCGACTCGGGCGCACGACCAGTACCGGCCGCGGCGCCGGAGTTCCCTGGCGCAGCCACTCGCCAGCCCCGATCAGCGGATGGGCGCTCACCCGCCAGGCGTCATGGCCGATGTCGACAACGGTGACGTGCAACTCGCGTACCACCGGGCGCCAGAACCGCGGGGGCGGCACCATCCCCGGCGTGAGCACCGGCAGGGAGGTCTCCACCCGCGCCAGCAATGCCTGCGCCCGCCAGGCAAAGCGGATACGCACCCACGCGTGCGGCCCGGGACCCCACGGCCCCTCCGACCTCGCGGCCAGCGCCAACCCCGATCGGGCCGGATCGGCGGTGTCGACCACCAACGCGCACCGCCCCGCCAGTTGCAAGACATCCGAGATGACCGCACTGAGAACCGACGCCCCAGCTCCCGGAGACCCCGACAACACCGGGATCACCTGACCGAACCCGCTCCAATCCACCGGCGTCGCCACGCTGGGGGAAGCCCTTGGCGTTGCACAGCCGCTGCGGCCTGGCCGACCTCAGCGGCGACCGCTATGCCCCGCCCGCCTCGCCCCGCGCTGACAGCCGTGCTCGTGGCCCTGTCCGCCGCGTCGGCGAGCATCGCCGCCTCCACGGCGGCCACCGTGTCCGCAGCCGGCAGCACCGACGATGATCCCCGCGCGGCTCGTGCCAGCCTGGCCTCATGCGCATCGATCCCCGCGACCTCAGCCGGGGATGTGGCGGGCCCGGTCACCACCTGTTCCGACAGCTGCGGCGCGGTCAGTGCAGGCCCGCCGGGGGCCAGGCGCTGGCAACCGTCAGGAAAGGTCAGGACGACTCCGCTGGGCTTCGCCCGGTCGGGTTCGCCCTTGGTCGCCGTGTCCGATGTCGGCTTGCTCTGCTCAGGCGATGTGCTCGGTGACACCTCCGGCGATGCCGCAGCCTGGGCCGTCAGCGGATCGCCGCCTTGCCCGTCTCCTGGCCACCCTGCGATCAAACGCGTCATCCCCTACCCCCTGGCGGGCCGTTTGCCTCCGCCCTGTATTCATTCGTTGACAGAGCGTGGCGCAGATGTAAGCAGAGGCCCTACGATCTGTCAACATTCATATACGGTTGGTAGAGATGCCGGGCACCAACGTTGACACAGTGGCGAGCGTCAGGAGGCGGGCATGACCGGATCCGACCAGCGCAGACAATCCTTCGCGGGCAAGCTCGCCTACCTGATCGAAACGGTGCACCCACCGGACCGAGGTCCCTACAGCTACCGCGAGATCGCCGCGGGGATCGCCGACCATCCCGGGGCGATGACCGCGGCCCACATCAACCAGCTCGTCAGCGGCAAGCAGCCGCACCCGCGGATCCACTACGTCGAGGCGCTCGCCAGCTTCTTCGGTGTTCCCGTGACCTACTTCTTCGACGATGACGCCGCCGAACGGATCGCTGAGCAGATCACCCAGCTCAGCGCTTGGCGCGACCAGGAGGCCCGGCACATCGCCGAACGAGTCGTCGAGCTCGACCAACGTGACCGCAACACGGTCACCAACCTGATCGACAGCCTGCGCGCCTACGACGAGCAGCCCCGCACGACCCGGCGGCGCCGCAAGCCCACCGCCAGCGACGACGCATGACACCATGCCCCCTGCTCGGCTTACCCGATCGACCCGAACAGGAAAGGTGACTACCGCTGTGGACTGGTCCGGGTTACGGGCTCGCTGTCACCAGCGGGTAGACGACCTCCTCCAGCACACCGGCGTGCCTTACCCCTGGGACATCAACCAGTTCCTCGACCGGCTCGAACGCCACCGCGGTCGCGACATCGATCTGTGTGCTATTGCCTGGAGCCCCGGCGACAGCTGCGGCGCCTGGCACCAGCATCCAGATCACGACGTGATCGCCTACGCCGAGAACACCAGCGGCTTCCACCAGGACCACATCATCCTGCACGAGGTCGGGCACATGATCTCCCTGCACCGCGGCCGCTGTGTTCTCTCCGAAGAGGAAGCGCAACGCATCGCACCCGACCTCGCGCCCACCGCGCTCGCGCACCTGCTCGAACGCACCACGGGCCAGGCCGAGGAACACGAGGCGGAGACGATCGCGGCGCTGATCCACCAACGAGCTCGTGTCCGTCCCCAGGTCTCCATCGACCTCATACCCCCAGCCGCCGCGCAGCGACTCACCCGCGTTGATTACGTCTTCGGAGGATGACGATGGGCGTGTCCGTCCTGTTCCTGTCCACGGGACTCGTCGCCTTCCTCATCGCCGGTTACCGCGGTGTCCTCCGTGCCCGCGGGCGGCGCAAACCCACCGAGATCCCCCTCATGGTGATCACTATCGCGTTGGGGCTGGCATTCGTCTTCCTCGCCCCCACGACGCAGGCTCTCGAAAGCGCACTCGTGCCCAGCCTCGGCAGGCTGCTGTCCAACGTGTGCACGCTGGTCGCAGCCTTCGGGTGCCTGCACCTGATGCTCTACGTCAGCCACCCCCCAGAGCAGGTGCCCGCGAAGGTGCAGGTTCGGCTCATCACCCTGCTGATCGCTATCGCCGTCATGGTTGTGATGTTCTTTGCCAGCAGCCCACCTACCGGGATCGGGATCTTCACGGGGCTCTACCGCAGCCAACCAACGCTGGCCGTCTACGTCCTCATCTACGCGAGCTATCTCGGGTTCGCCATGGTCGATCTCGCGGCGCTCGCATTACGCTCTGTCCGTGGGGCGCGGGCTTGGCTGCGCCTGGGCATGATCCTGATTGCTGTCGGGTGTCTTTTGGCGGTCGGCTATTTGATCGAGAAACTGATCAGTGTCGTCAGCGAGCTTGTCACGGGCTCCACAGCTGAGCCCTACTGCTCATCGGCGTTCGCCACGGTCGATTGCACCTTTGCCGTGGGGATGCCCGCCCTGGCCGTGCTGCTCATCGTCCTTGGTACAACCCTACCCACGCTCGGCCCGCGGCTGGAACACCTCGCTCGAGGTTTTCGGCACCGGCGTTCCCTCCGGCGGCTGCGACCGTTGTGGGAGAGCCTGCACGAGGTGTTACCCGACCTTGCGCTCGTCACACCTGACTATCCGCCCGGCTCCACGCTCGGGGGCGAGATCTCCGAACGGCTCTACCGGCGGATGATCGCCATCCGCGACGGACTCCTCGCCCTCCAGCCCTACCGCGATCCCGCCGACACCCACCACCACCGCCACCAGGCGGTCGCGGTCGGACTCACCGACCGGCGCCGCGCGGCCGCGATCGAAGCTGCGGATATCCGCGCTGCCCTGCACCGGCGGCGACACGATATGCCGCCCCGCGTGTACTCGGTCGAACGCAACGACAGCATTCATCAGGACGACCTGACCACTGAACTCCACTGGCTCACCCAGGTGTCTGACGCGCTCGCCCGTGACGAGTTGCGGCGGCCTGCCCAGAGCTAGTGACCAGCGCCGAATTCAAACCGTCCCTGCAGGGTCCATCGCCCATCGAAGGCCACCAGCCACACCTCGCGCAGCTCAGCTGAGATCGGCAGTTGCTCGGTGACCTCCTGTTCGATCGTCATGGCCGTCTCCTCCGAGGCGCGCATGGCGACCGTCACATGTGGCTCGACATCCCCGTAGACCCCCTCGTAAGGCACCATATCCGGCCATCGGTCACGGGTTTTCCTCGTCAGCTCGGTCAGCCCCTCGATCGGGTCAGGACGCAAGGCCACGAACCCGCCGGAGCGGTAGCACTCCACGAACTCAACCGGCATCGGCTCGTGCCCGGCGACCAGCTCACTCAACGCACGGGTCACCCGCTCGTCGAGTTCAGCTGCGCCAACGAAGGGATACAACAGCGACACGTGCGCGGGTACGCCCTCGCGCACAGTCCCAGGATGCCGGGTCTCCACCAACGTCAGCAGTGGATCAGCCGCTGGCACCGGGATCACCAGACCGGTCTGGCCGTTGGTCGGCATGGCTCCCTCACAGCAGGTCGATCGGAAGGTCGGGGTCTACGCGGCGCAGCCGACCGGGGTCGGCGCTCAGTGCCGGCCAGCCCCGCGAACGCGCGATGTGCACGACATGTCCCGCGCAGCCATCGAAGACGTCAGCGGCGAGGAGCAGCTGGTCAACGTGGCTGGCCCCGCTGGCGTCGAGCTCACCGAGCACCACGGACGGATGCCCCAGCACCTCAGCGAGTTGTGGCCCGGCGTCGGGCCGGACCGCGCGTACTTCGTTCAACGCCAGCGAGGGTAGGTACAGCGTCAGACCCGTGGTCTCCGCAGTGGCGAACCAGGCGACGGCGGAGAGTCGCCCGCGGATTAGCGCGGCGAGTGCTGAGGCGTCGAGGACCTTGCCGCCGATCACGCCGCAGAAGCGACGGGATGCCGGCGGCGGATTTCCTCGTCTCCGGGCCAGGGCACCCCGGACTGCTCATAGACTCGCCGATAATCCTCGATCGTCGGTGCGCCGTACCGGGCCACCATCCGCGCCACGATCGCCTGCGCACGCTCATCGTCGCTGGCGTCGGGGGCGGCCAGCGGCGGCAGACCGGTGGCATCAACGTCGACCTGATGAGGTGTCACGCGCGCAACCGTAGCCGATGGCGGAAGCCAGCGACACCGACCGCCACGCATGGGCTCGATGAGCGTCACCCGGCCGCCGGTGTGACCCCTGGTGAGGTGTGTCGCGGGTGAGTGGTGGCTGCGCACTCTGGACCACCGCGGCGGCTGCGCTCGATGCCTCGCCAGCCCGCCCGACCCGGGTGATCCGGTCACCGTCGCCTCTGTCCCCGCGGTGTTGGCGGTCCTCCGCGACCGGGCCACGCCGGTCGGGCGAGCGCGGAGCCCCGACCGGTCCGCCCTCGGTGGTCCGGCCGAGTCGCGCACCACCCACCGGCGGAGACACCCCGCACCCGGCGCCAGCTCGACGCGCGGCTCCGCCCCCGACTGTCGAAGGAGAACCACCGCGATGACCGCACTGGAATCGGTGTTGACCAGCCGTAACGCCAGTCTGAGTGACATGGTGGCGCTGCTGCAGCGCCAGCACGACGCCAAACTCGACGTCGTTGTCCCCGCCCGCGACCTGCACATGAGCGGCGGTGATCTGCACATCGAGGGGATCGGCGAGCCCACCATCACCCTCGACGGTGTCACCCCCGCTCGCGGAGCCTTCCGCCCGACCCTGACCTGCGACGGCGGTATCGCCGACAAGCTGGGCATCCCCTCGCAGTACCTGCGGCGGATGCGCGAGGAGCAGGTCGCGCTGCTTGATCACAACGTCAATACCTGGCTGGCCGCTGAGCCGACCAAGCGCTACCTGATCCGCACTCTGCGCGGCGAGGGTGACCAGCCGGGCATCGCCCGGGCGATGCTGTCCGAGAAGTATCGGATCACCGACAATCTCGACGTGCTGATGTCGGTGCTTGATGGCATCCGCCGCAGCGGGGTGCATACCCAGATCTCGCGCTGCGACCTGACCGAGAGCGCATGTATGTCAAGGTCCGCTCCCCCGAGGTCGCCGCGCAGGCCCCGCGGCTGCTCGCCGACTACCGCAGCCCGTTCTCCGGACTGCACGGCGCGGACAACCCGCTGGTCTTCGCCGGGTTCGTGGTCTCCAACTCCGAGACCGGGCACGGCAGTTTCTCGATCATCCCGCAGGTCACCATCCAGGTCTGCGACAACGGCATGACCTTCACCCGCGACGCCATGCGCGAGGTCCACCTCGGCGGCCGCCTGCAGGACGGCGTGATCCGCTGGAGCAGCGACACCCACGACGCCGCCCTGGAGCTGGTGGCCAAACAGGCCCGCGACGCCGTCACCGCCTTCCTGCAACAGAGCTACGTCGAAGCCAAGATCGCCGAGGTGGAGGCCGAGGCGGGGATCCCGGTGCGCGATGTCGATGCCACCCTCGAATACGTCGGCAAGCAGCTCCGGTTCACCGCTGAGCAGCAGAGCACGATCCTGAACCACTTCATCGACGGTGGCGACCGCAGCTGCGGTGGCGTGCTGCACGCGGTCACCAGCACCGCGCAAACCCTCGCCGACGCCGATGACGCCTACGAC
>JBOHFW010000281.1:0-10924 GCA_050699835.1 Pseudonocardiaceae bacterium
GCCAGGGCCTGCTGGAGGGTCTCGGCGGTCAGGCGATGCCCGCCGCCGCGGCGGGCCCACGCGACCAGGGCGGCTTCTTCGCGCAGGGTCTGCTCGGTGGTGTAGCGCTGGCTGTGGTGCTCGGTGAACACGCTCTCGCCGTTACGTCGACGCAGCGCGCCGGGTTCGCGGACTAGCGCCGGGCCGCGCAGTGCGATGGTGTCCGATGCGTTGATCACCGCATCGGCGACAGCGGCGACAACCGCTTCGCGGGCGTCGGTGGCTACTCGCAGGTGCGCGGTCTGGCGGTGCGCTTCGGCCTCGACGTTCCACCTCGTCCAGTGGCTGTAGTGCTCGGAAACCACGAACCGGGTCTGCTGGGCGATCGCGTCGATATCAACTGGAGATAGCGGCTCCCCGGCGCCACCGAACACGCGCTGGCCGAGGCTATCGAGCTGCTCAGCGTCGACCAGGCCGCTGGCGAACTCGCGCCACCGCCGGAGATGCTCAGCGAGAGTGCGGGGTGCTTGTTTGGCGTCGCGAGTGCCGTACTGGGCACGGCGGCCCATCTCGAGGAGTTCCTTCGGGGACGGCTCGCGACCGTGCTCGGCGCGGAAGGCGACGATACGCGCCGCGCGCTCGGTCTCAACCTGCCGACTCCGCTGGGAGAAGGCGATCAGCAGCTCGCCGGTCGGGTGCGGGTCGTGCTCACCTCCTGTGTGGTCGGTGGTGCTCGGGACGGTGGTTAGGGCCTGGGTGGCAGGGGGATCACCTCCTTTCTGATGGTCGGAGCGGTCGGGGCTCACTGGATGGCGCCTTTCTGTCACGGTGCGTGGTCAGATGTGGGTGTGCCGGGTCGGCGCGGAGTGCCTGGGATGGCGGGGTCTTAAGCCGGGGAAACGGGGTGAGAACCGCGGCCGGTTCGTAGAGGTCTACCCCCGTTACCGTGCTGGTCAGTGCCCGTTACCGGGAGGGTCTACCGGGGTAGTGGCCCCCCGCTACCGCCCCCGGTGTGGGCGGGTGGTGGTAGCGGGGTCCCGGGCAGTGGGCGCGGTAGACCTCTGCCCTCTACCGGTCACTGTCCGTGTCTGGTTGTGGGGTTGGTTGGGGTGGGAGGGTGGCCCCGGCGGGCACGGCGGCTTCGAGGTCGGCGCGGCGGTATCCGGCGAGGTTGACCCCGTCGACCTTGACTTGCCGCCCGGAGCGTTGCACCCCGGCGCGGTCGAGTTCCTCGGCGAGGCGTTCGGGGGTGAACTCGGCGTAGGTGTCCTCATCCATGTTGGTCAGCCGGTTGAGCAGGGTGGTGGTGTGCATGCGCTCCACCCCGTGCATGGCGTAGAGCACATCAGCGAGCACGGTGGGGATCTGGATCCCGGCGGCTTCGGCTACCGCCACGGCGTCGGTCGCGGCGTCCCCGCTGAGGGTCCCGGCCGCCAGGCGCAGTGCCCTTCCGTGGGCGCAGAGCGTGGCGAAGGCGGGCAGGTCCAGGTAGTCGCAGCGGACGATCTCGAACGAGCCGGGCCCTGTGACCAGCACTCCGACACCTTTGTGGTCTTCGGACAGGATCGAGGCATCGGCGCCTTGGGCGGCTTTGCCCTTGCCGAGCACCATGTCGGAGGAGGTGCGGTCCACGACCTGAGTGCAGTACCGGTAGCTGATGATTTCCCGCAGTTTCGCTGGGACGCTCTCGGCGTCGGGTCGTTGGGAGGCGGCGTTGAGGATGAACCCGGCCGCCGGGCCCCGCCGGGCCAGCCGGGCGAGTTTCTCCACAGCCTCCTCCCGAACTGCGGCGGGCATGGCCGAGAGGTATTCCTGCAGCTCGTCAATGGTGATGAAGATGACCGGCAGGTCGTAGCGGTGGCTGATCTCCGGGGTGAGTTTGCCTTCGGGGCAGACCGAGACCGGCAGCGTGCCCAGCACGGTGAACCGACGCCCCATTTCGGTGATCAGCTCATCCAGCATTGCCACGAACCGGGTGATGGCCTCATCTTCAGCGCCGATCACCAGCCGGTGCGCCACCCCGCGCATCAGGCGCCAGTCCGCACCACCCTTTCCATCGGCGACGTAGTGCCGCACGTGCGGGTCCAGGACTCCGGCAGCGGAGGGCAGGCGCTGGGCGAAGGTCTTGCCCCGCCGGGGCAGCCCACCGAAGAACATGGACTGCCAGACCAGCACCAGCATGATCCGCCGCCCCCGGGCATCCCGGCCGAAGGGGATCGGCTCCCACACACTGAACTGCTCCACGCTGGTCAGCGGCGAGGGGTTCGGCTCGCCCAGGTATGGATCGTCATCGGCCACCCAGACCACGAGGCGTCCAGCGTGGCCTCCGGCGACGGCCCGGACCCGGGACATCAGGACCTGGATCTCATCCACGCCGAGTTCGGCGGCCACGGTGTCGCGTTTGGCGATCGCATCGGCGGCGGTCTTCCCACCTCCGCGGGGCAGATCGAGGGTGACCGCCCACCCGTTGCCATCCCGCAACGGCGGGGTCACCAGCTGCGGCACAGCATCAGCCTTGACCAGCCCGGCCGCGCGTAGGGCGTCGGTGAGCATGTCCGCCGAGAGATCCAGCTGGACCGGCAGCACCGGTCCCGGCGGCAGCAGCGGCGTGGTGCGGGGACGGCCCAGCCACAACGCGCCGAGCACCACCCCGGCCACGATCGACCAGAGGAACGCCCAGCCCCAGGTGAGGAACCCGACCGCCCCGGCCGCCCCGGCGGAGAGCGTCAGCCAGGCGGTGGTCCTGATCCGGGTCTGGGTCAGGGCGCGGCGCTCGGTGATCAGTTCCCGGACCAGATCCCACCGCTTGGCCTCCCGCGCCGCAGCGATCAGCGGCCGGTACTCCCGCCGTCCGGTCACCCACCGCAGCCCGGTCGCGATGCCCCGGGCGGCGCCGCGCACGCTCCACCAGCACAACGCCACCCCATAACCAGGAACCCGCACGGCGTGAAAACCCACATGCCGACCCGCGTAGCGCAGGGCCCACCACAGGGTCGCCCGCGCGGTGACCGGTGAGCGCAGCCACAGCGGCAACACCACCGGTAGCGGACGCGTGCTGTACTCGCACTCACCGAGCAGTTCCCCGCCCAGCACCTCAGGTGTTGGGGTGTCCAGCCCACCGCTCGTCGCGGGCGTAGTCGGATAGTTCATGTTTGGTGTGGTCATCGCCCGCTCCAGTGTGTGGGCTGGTGAAGGAGTTCGGTGACCGAGAACATCCGGGCAATCGCGCTGCCCGCGAACAGCGCGGGCACCCCAAGGGCGACGCCCCAGGCGCGCGGGTCGGTGGTGTAGGACACCACTGCCCACTGGATCCCGACGATCACCACCGCGCTGCCCAGCGCCCGGGCCAGGTTGCCGCCCATCCGCGTCACCTGCTGGGTGCGCCGGGCGACCCGGTAGGCGCTGCGGGCACCGCTGCGGAACGCGGCCACCACGCCCACCCCGGCGATCACCGCGAGCACCACCGGGACCAGGCCGCCATTCGCGCCGCTCATCGGGGCTCACCCCCACGGCCCTCGCGGGCGGCCGGGCGCGAGTCCACCTCGCAGCAGCGACGGCAGTAGCGGTACTCACTCACCGCTACCAGTCCGTCCTGCAGGACTGGATCACGCCATTCGCTGAACTGGTGACCCTCAACCTCACAGGCGAGGACCGGTGCGCACGCCGAGCACAACAACCGCCCATCCGGCGCGCTCTGCCACCTATTAGCGGTGGCGGCGGCCAGCGCGGCCCGCTCGCTGCGGTAATGCGCAGCGAACCCGGGGCTGCACAGGCCGTCTCCGCACTGGTCGCAATGGACACTCAGGCACGTGTGGATCTGTAGCATTTTGATCTCCTCAAGAGCGCAATGTATGATTTGATGACATTTTTTCGGATGATTTAGTACATCGCGGGCATGGATGTGCCCGTGCTCGGATACATCCCGTCAAGCCGTATGAGCCCGCGCTATTCTTCGGCGCCAAGGTGGAGCGCGGAGGAATATGTGGTGGAGGACTGGGCGGCCGTCGCACGGGCGATCAGCCAGCGCATGACAGAGCTCGGCATCAATCAGCGCGAGCTGATTGAACGATCGCAGGTCTCGAAAGCGACGGTCGGCGAGCTTTACCACAACTCCGCGCAGCGTCGGCGTAGCGCCCGCACGCTGGAAGCGCTGTCCACGGCGCTGGAGTGGCACCCGAGGCACCTGGATGCGGTCCTGAGAGCCCAGCGCGTCCCAGACCTTGGCGAACCGGTGAGCCGTTCCGATGACGACGTTCCCGGACGACTGGCCGCGATTGAGTATCGCCTGGCGCAGATCGAGACACAGCTCAGCGCTATTAATGCGCTGGGCGACCGGCTCAACGAAATAAACGCCAACGTCGAAGCGGTGATCAGGTTCGTTGACTCGAACCGAAAAAAAGTCAGAGGTTGAGGATTTCCGATGTCCGCCATTCATGCCCACAAGTCAACCGCGAATCCATTGCACCAACCATGCACCCGCGATGCATCCCCAGTGCGCTTCCCATGTATTTCTAGTGCACTTCACGGTTTTTGGAGCTGTTTGTGATGGAGCCGGTGCAGCTGTGGACAGGCCGCACGGCGTGCGCGCTGCAGGCCGCGTTACGGATGACCAATGAGTCGTTTGCCGCACATCTAGGCACCGCGGTCAGAACGGTCGCAACATGGCACCAGAAGCCCGAACGCGTACCCAGCGCCGAGATGCAGCAAGCCCTAGATACCGCCCTGGAACGCGCCGGAGAAGGAGTTCGAGCACGATTCGCTATGAATGTTGCCGACCCGGGCGCCGCGCCAGAGCCACCGGTCTCAACGTCGGAGAGTTCAGCTCACGTCGCTGAAGATGGGACCGCGAGCGCATCGGAGGACCGGAGAGCCGCTGCCTCATCTACGATCACGGTAGAGAATGCTGAGGGCGGCTCGGACGGGAGCTTTATGGGCTGGTTGCAAGTGGCGCACGCGGCCTCGGCGCCACCGGATGGTTCCGATGTGGGGAAGATTATCTGCTGGTACCGCACGCGCGAGGGGCTGACCCAGCAGGAGGCGGCTACCCGGCTCAATACCACGCAGTCGCGGGTGTCCAAGCTGGAAAAGGGCACCCAGGCCCTGCGAGACGTCAACGAGCTACGTCACATCGCGCGCACGTTCGGCATCCCCCCGGAACGGCTGGGTGTCCTGCCGGACCATTCGGCGGACGCAAGCCCGTCCACCGCGTACGTCAGCGACCGACCCGGCCCGGTCCGGGACAGCCAGGAACAGTGGCGGCAGATCCGGCGAGCGCTCAACGCCCACCGCGTGGTCTTGGCTGAGCTGGCCTCCGAGCTGTATCCGGAGCAGCTGCGCATCCCCGGGTCGACAATCCTCACCTCCGCACGCTGGATGCCGGACACTCCGGTGGATCTGGCTGATATCGAGCTGGCATGGCGCCCCGATCCACCAGCGCCGCAACTGGATGGCAGGGGCCCACAATCCGCTGGCGCGCGCCCTCTGATGGCCAGCGGTGAGCGCTATGATCGTTACTCCCGCGCGCTGCGTGACCTGGCCCGGCCTAGACTATTCGACAACCGCGTCAGCTATCGACTGATGGACCTGGCATGGGCTGGTTCCCGGGGAATGCTGGGATTCCACTACACGTCCTACTTCAGCGTTCTTGACGTGTGTGAAGCGTCGGCGCACGAGTTGGCGCAAGCGTGGCTCGCTGCGGGCCGAAAGCGCCCGAGTTTCTCGGAGTTGCCGTTCCGCCGGAGCATCGCCGACCCGTTCGATTTGTCCGCGCGGCCGGTCCTGCCCGGTATCGCTACGTTGACGATCCGGCGTGACCCTATCGAGGGTCACCGCATATACCTGCATCACCGGGACGCCAAGGCGGTGGCCGCCGGGGGCGGTATGTACCACGTGATGCCCGCGGGTGTCTTCCAGCCCGCAGCACTAGCACCAGCGCATCAAAACAACGACTTCTCGCTCTGGCGTAACATCCAGCGCGAGTTCTCCGAGGAATTCCTCGGCAATAGTGAGCACGATGGCAACAGCATTGACCCGATCGCCTACGACACCGACGAGCCCTTCGCGTCTTTCGAGCGGGCCCGCCAGGCCGGTGACTTCCGTGTTTTCGCCTGCGCCATAGTGCTCGAACCGCTCACGCTGACGGTAGAACTGGTGACGATCGCGGTCATCGAGGCACCGGTGTTCGATGCGCTGTTCTCCGGGATGGTCGCCGTGAATGAGGAAGGTGCAGCGGTCAGCACCGAGGCCGGCCGCCCCACCGTGGGGATCCCGTTCACCGCTGCGGCCCGCGAGCGACTGCGCACCGAGCCTTTAGCACCGATCGCCCGGGCCTGCATCGAGCTGGCGTGGCGCTACAGGCACCAGCTCCTTGATCGATGAGGGTTCTGGTCACCGGAGCCGCTGGTTTATCGGCTACGCCGTGGCTGCGGTTGGCCGGCTCCCGGGCGTCGGTGCTGCCCACGGGCGTCACCGGCTTGACGGCGACCTGTGCACACCCCAGACCCTGCCAAGATCGCTCGCCGGGGGACGTGCCAGCCGGGCAGTTGGCGCGCCTACAACGCCGGCAGCGGCCGTCCCAGCACCGTACAAGACGTCATTGTCACCATCGAAAAAGTTACCGGACGACCCATCCCACGACCGCACACCGCCGCCCAAGAGCCGGCGACACTGTGGGCCGACAGCACCCGTATCCAATTCGAACTGGGTTGGCGATCCCAAGAATCGACCCTGCCCGAGATCATCACGGGCGCCTGGACTGCCCTGAACAGCGACTAGTCGCTGACCGAATATTCGATTCCGGAATAGCGCGAAACCGACTGGTGAGTTGACCGAGCTGGCGAGGGAATGTCGGCGTGGTCTGCCCAGTCCGGCGCTGCCGGTCCCGGCCGCGATGTTCATCCACTGTGACATCCTGATCACCGCCGGGCAGGAGGCGTTATCTCCCCGGTTGGTCACGGCGCTGTGGGTGCCTGAGGGCGTGTGCACCGCACGGTGAACGGACGGGCAAGATCGGTGCTCGACCCATGGCGCGCCGGGATCGTGGACGCCCCGGATCCGGCCGCGGTGTGGGCCGGCCTGGATATCGGCCGCCGCCGCGCCGTGCTCGACTGCCTGATGACGGTCACCGTGCTGCCCATTACCCGGCCGGGACCGGGGTTCGATCCGGCCACCGTGCGAATTGACCCGAAGTAGGTGTGATCGAAAAACCCCCTGACTGGCGAGCGTGAACGCGGGTCATCGAGCCGGCTGAGATGCGTCCCATCTGTCCCGCCGAGCTTTGTGCGGGGCAGATGCGATGGGACAGGTGCCGAACAGCGGTTAACCTGCGGAAAACTCAGCGAAGCGAACACTGGGACAGGGCGCCGAGGGCTGTCCCAACCGGCCCAACACGGGGGCCGGACCGCGACGTCAACGCCACTCGGCGCCGGGGGACGGGACACCACGCTAGCGGGGCCGCGGAGGCGAGGTGGAGCCGACCGGCCGTCGGGAACGCAGCGCCGGGGGTCGCTGGTTCAACCGGCGGCCGGTCGGGGTTTCTTACGGGTTGTCTGCTAGTGACATGGCCAGCGCTGGGCCTGCAGCTCACTGGAGTCGACTAGCGATGCCATCACCCCGGGGTACCCACAGCGCGCTGATCAGCTGCGGGGACAAGCTAGACGCACGGCAGGTGATGAGGATGTCCCGGTGGATGAACATGGCTGCGGGCGGTGGTGGTGTCGGGTGGGGGAGGTCGCGTTTCAGTTCTTCGGCGAAGGCGGTCAGTTCCTCGATGGTGGCGCCGTCGAGCACAGCCCGGCGGAATTTCAGGTACGTGTCTATCCACAGGTCGCCGGTGAGTTCGAGTGGTTGCTCGTCCTGTCCCTGCCGGGTGCTCATCGGCGCGCTCACCGGGCAGCCGCTAGCAGTGCCTGCGCGACCTCGGTGGCTTCGTCACGGGTGAGCAGGGTCGCGGTGGTCATCGTGGCGTCGAGGGTGAGCACCACCCGGCGCACCATGGTGCCGTCGACCAGGTCGGTCTCTCGCCAGAGGATGATGGTGCGGGCGTTACCGTCGGGGTCCTTGCCGGTGATCGCGAACCGGTGGGACTGGTCGGCGCTCATCAGCGCGCACCCCACGATCTCTGATCTGCAACTGACTGGTCACCAGGAACTCGGGGCGGCCGGGTGGTGAGTGCAGTCCTGTAGCGAATCCGGCCGCCGGGAACTCCCGCCAGGAGCCTCAGCGGGGGGTCGGGCTCAACTGGCGGTCTCGGGGACAGGCTCAACCGGCGGCCGGGGCTCATGGCGCGCGCTCTTCGCAGTCAGGCAGCTCACAGGTAGTTCCCGCCACGATCGGGCGTGCCGAGCTGAGCGACCGGATCAGCGTGTCGAGCTTGGCGCGGGTCTCGTCGAGTTGGCAGAGCAACTGGCCGAGGGGGTCTAACTGGGTCGATATCTGGTGAAGACGGTGGTCAATCGCGGCCAGTCTTGCTGGCAGGTCGTCATCGGCATGACGCACCGGCTCGCTGAGGGGATCCGTGCTCACGGCCGCCAGACAACAGCAGCGCAGACCATCCCGGTAGGCGGGGAGCAGTCGGTTTCGCACTATTCTGGAATCGAATATTCGGTCGACGACTACTGGCTGTTCAGGGCGGTCCAGGCGTCGGAGATGATCTCGGGGAGGGTCGATTTCCGGGGCAGTTCAGTGCGGATGCGGGTGCTGTCGGCCAGCAGTGACGCGGGCTCGTGTGCGGCAGTGGCGTGTCGTCGGGGGACGGGTCGTCCGGTGACGGTCTCGGTGGTGGCGATGACCTCGTGCACGGTGCTGCGGTGGCCGCTGCCGACGTTGTAGGCGCGCCAGCTGTCCGGCTGGCAGGCGTGCAGGGCGAGAACGAACGCGGTAGCCATGTCGGCGACGTGCACGAAGTCGCGGACCGCGCTGCCATCGCCGTTGATAACCAGCTCGGGTGCCTGGCCCTGTTGCACGGCCAGGAGTTGGGGGATGAGCCGGGTGGTGTCGCGGTCGGGGTGTCCGGGCAGGGCTCCGGCCACGTTGAAGGCGCGCAGGCTGATCGCTCCGATGGCTCCGGTTGCGGCGAGGTCGGCGGCTGCCTGGTCAGCGGCGAGCTTACTGATGGCATAGAGGCTGCTCGGTGCGACCGCGGCTGTCTCGCTGATTGGTTGCTTGGCGTGCTCGCCATAGACCACGCAGGTGGAGGCGAGGACGATTCGCCCGCCTGAGATCCACATCTCGTACTTCTCGCTCGGCGAGAGCCGCCGGCGTGACTTCCTCCCAGACACAGTCGAAGCGGACATCATCAACAGCCTCCAGAGCGGTCAGACACGCCGATCCATGGCTGGTATTTCAAACCGGATCTGGTTCACGAACTCAGACGCAAACACAGTCTTACCCCGTTGCTGCTTGTGTGCTTCACTCTCTGATCACCGGGCCGAGTGGTGGACGAGAAAGGGGAGGTTCCTGTGAGTGAGAATGTTCTGGTCCGTTCGGGCGAGGCCGAGTTCTGGGTACGGGTCGACGACGCCGGCGGGCCGAGCACGATCGGACTGGGCGATGTGCTGTCCTTCGAGGGGGTTCGCAAGACCGTTGAGGAGATCGGCGCGCAATTGTCGGCAGCGTGGGACCGGGTCAAGCCGAGCCAGGCCGTGGTCGAGTTCGGGCTGACGCTCACGGCCAAGAGCGGCAAACTCACCGGGTTGATCGTCGACGGAGTAGGCGAGAGCAGTTTCAAGGTCACGTTGACCTGGTCGGGTCAGCATCCAGGCCGGTCGTGACGTGGGGATGGGCAACCGGGTTGACTCACAGGAGCTGCGCCGCTTTGTGGTGCGAGTGGACAGTGAGGAAGGGAAACCGCGAGGCACCGGTTTCTTCGTTGCCCCGGGTTGGGTGCTGACCTGCGCTCATGTCGTGGAGGCTGCGACACGGGTCCTAATCGTGCCTGCTCGGGGTCAAGCGCGAATCCCGGCCGCTGTCGCAGCTCGCTCTGCTACTCGGGTACCCGGTCCCAGTGCGTTCTGGCCGTTCCCGGACCTCGCGCTGATCAAGCTTGACAATGAGGTGGACCACCCCTATGTCCTGCTGGACACCCGCGCACCGCTGGATGGGGAATGCCACACGTGGGGCTATGCGAAACGCGAGCCCGGCCTGACCACGCCGACGGGCTCGCCTGCGTCGTTCCACTTCGAGGGTGTAGAGGGTGACGACTATCTGAAGCTGAAGGCGGGACAGGCCACACCGGGTTTGAGCGGGGCACCGCTGGTATGCCCAGGCCGCCGCGCTGTGGTCGGTGTCATGGCCCTGACCCGGGACGAACGCGATGACCTCGGTGGGTGGGCCGCCCCGATCTCCGCGCTACTGACCGGTGGACCGGCCGTCCCCAGCGATCTGGCTGAACTGGGGGTAGAAATCCTGCGGGCCAACCGGGCCGCGGTGATGCGTGATCGTGGCTCATGGCATCGGGTCCTGCCGATCGAGGGAAGCGACGAGGTCCTCCTCAAACCGTGGGGGACCTTCCGCAAGACGCGACGACCTGACCCGGCGGACCTGCTACTCGCCGGTTTCGGTGTGGTCCCCTACCTATTCCGCAGTGCTGAGATCAATACGGCAATCGCATGGTGTGAGACGACGGAGCCTCTGGCGGTCAGTGTGGTGCCCGGCCGCGGCGGTGCCGGCAAGACCCGGTTCGCGGTCGAGTTGTGCCAGCGAATGGAGCATCCAGACCGTGGCTGGATCACGGGAATGTGGGACGCCACCCGAGGCACCACCACCGACCTCGCCGCGCTGCCGCTCCCGCGTCTGATCGTCATCGACTACACCGAGTCCGAAGACCTGACAGCACTGCGTGCCCTACTCGACCGGCTCAGACGCCAAGCCACCGATATCGCGTCAGCCCGGGTGCTGCTGCTCACCCGCGCCGGAGTGACAGGAGCGCATGACCCCATCTCCACAC
>JBOHFW010000282.1:0-8186 GCA_050699835.1 Pseudonocardiaceae bacterium
GTTGATGACCTGCCTGTGTCGGGCGTGTGGGTCTGCCCGCACGCCCGACACAGAGGGGTCCCGGCGCAGTACCACGTCGGGGCTAGCCGGCCTTTCTAGCTAAACGTGAACGCCAACGGTGTTCGACGTCGACGGACCGAAGGCCGTCGGGTTGGCCGGGGTGAACACCGCACTGATCGAGTGCAGGCTTGGTGCCGCGCAGCAGGTCGGTATCGGTCGCACCCGGATAGACGGCGTTGACGGTGATGCCCCGGCCACCGAGCTCCATCGCCGCGACCTTGGTGAGCTGCTCGATCGCGCCTTTGCTCGCCGCGTAAGGAGCGTTTCCCGGGCTCCTCGTCAGTGTCGGCGATCGCGGCGGGGGTGAAGTCCATGGCGGCGTTGTTGACCAGGATGTCGAGGCCGTCGAGGTCTTCGCCGGCGAACGTCATCAGCTTGTCGACAGCTCCCGGGGTAGCGAGATCGATCTGGACGCCATGGGCGCAACCTCCCGCGTCCCGTACCTCCTGCTCGAGCGTTGCTGCGTGATCAGCACTACGAGCGAAATTGAACACCACGGTGGCCCCGTCGGCCGCCAACCGCTGCACGATCGCGGCCGATACCCCTCGATCCACCGGTGACCACCGCGCCCTTGCCGGCCAACACGCCCATCTCCATCGGTAGCTCCCTCTCCATACCGGGTCCGGTGAACGATTAGGTGAGTTGGTGGCAGAGCCAGGCCAGGGCTAGCGGGGAGCGGTAGTCGATGCGGCCGTGACCAGCGCTGAACCCGCCCGAGGACTTACTCGTCCGGCACGATCGGCGGATGACCTCCTGGACAGATTTTGCCGCCACCCAGCCCGAGCTCGCCCATCGGGTCCGCCAGTGCTTCGCGATCCGCAAGCACGCCACGCTCGCAACGCTGCGACGAGACGGCTCACCGCGGATCAGCGGGACCGAGGTGGACTTCACCGACGACGGGCTCTACCTCGGGATGATGCCCGGCTCGGTCAAGGCACTGGACCTGCGCCGAGACCCCCGGCTGGCGCTGCACTGCCCCACCGAGGACACCCCGCTGGATGATCCCGGTTCGTGGCTGGGTGACGCGAAGATCGCGGGCCGGGCTACTGAGGTGTCCGATCAGACCCGCGTCGATGCAGCCCACCGGTTCGCGGTCGATGTCCTGGAGGTCGTTCACACCTGCGTCGACCCCGCCGGGGGTCACCTGGTGATCGAATCCTGGCATCCTGGCCGCGGCCTGCAGCGCCGCACCCGGCGATGACGGGGCAAGATTGGGCGGGTGAGCGATTCGTTGCTGGACGATGCGGCTGTGCGGTTGGATGACGCGCTGCGGCATGCGCGGGTTTCCGAGGATGCGCTGGAGCGGTTGCGCTACCCGAAGTCGACGTTGAAGGTGTCCATCCCGGTGCGGATGGATGACGGCAGCCTGCGGACCTTCCGCGGCTACCGGGTGCGCTACGACGACTCGCGGGGACCCACCAAGGGCGGGATCCGTTACCACCCAAATGTCAACGTCGACGAGGTCTCCACCCTCGCGTTCTGGATGACGATCAAGTGCGCAGTGCTCGACCTGCCCTTCGGCGGGGCCAAGGGCGGTATCACCGTGGATCCCAAACAGCTCAGCAAGATCGAGCTGGAACGGCTGTCCCGGGGCTATATCGACGCGGTCGCCGATTTCATCGGCCCCGACGTCGATGTCCCAGCACCCGACGTCTACACCAACGCGTTGATCATGGGCTGGATGATGGACGAGTACTCCATCATCCGGCGCTGCCACATGCCCGCAGTGATCACCGGCAAGCCGCTGCCGATGGGCGGCAGCCGGGGCCGCGCCACCGCCACCGCCGACGGCGGCTTCGATGTGATCGAGGCGCTGCGCGGCAAGCTCATCGGCAAAGACCGGCCCACCGTCGCCGTCCAGGGCTTCGGCAACGCCGGCGCCACCATCGCGCTGCTGCTGCACGAGGCCGGCTACCGGGTAGTCGCGGTAAGCGACTCACACGGCGCCATCTTCTCCGGCGAAGGCCTGCACATCCCCAGCGTGAAGAAGGTCAAAGAGGAAAGCCGGCTGCTGGAGGCGACCTACTGCACAGAAAGCGTCTGCGACCTCATCAACCACGAGCGGCTGACCAACGACGAACTGCTCAGTCTCGACGTGGACCTGCTGGTGCCCGCCGCACTGGAGAACGCGATCACCGAAGCCAACGTCGAGACGATCCGGGCACCAGTGATCCTCGAGATCGCGAACGGCCCGGTCAGCTCAGCAGCCGACCGGGCGCTCGCCGAACGCGGCGTGACCGTCATCCCGGACGTGCTGGCGAACGCCGGCGGGGTGACCGTCAGCTACTTCGAGTGGGCCCAGAACCGCGCCGGGCTGTACTGGAGCGCCCAGGAAGTCCGCGAGCGGCTGCGCGAGCGCATGGTCGGCGAGGCCACCGTGCTGTGGGATTTCGCGACTGAGCACGACATCACCTTGCGCACCGCCGCGTATGCCCAGGCGCTGACCCGCATCGGCGAGGCCGCCGACGCCAAGGGACGTAAAGAGCTCTACACCGCAGCCGGGCCGTCACCCCGGTAATCCCGCTGGCGTTGTCCTCTACGGCGGAACCCGAAGCAATGGGGGGTCAACGAAAGGACAAGGGATGCGACGTCTGCTCGCTGTCCCGGCGGTGACACTGGCGAGTGTGCTCGCCCTGGCTGGCTGTTCGACCAAGGCGCCAGACTCCGCGAAAACCAAAGAACTCAGCACCGACTACGGAGTCACCCGCTCCGAGATCGTTCTCGGTGCGCTGACCGATGACTCCAGCCCGTTCTCCGAAGTCGGCACCGGCGTCGTGCACGGCCAGCAGCTCTGGATCAAGGAGACCAACGATGCTGGCGGCATCTGCCAGCGCAAGATCACCCTGAAGATCGGTGACTACCAGGACAACGCGGTCCAGGCGGCGGCCAGCTATACCGCGCTGGAGCCCAAGGTGCTGGGTTTCATGCATATCGTCGGTGCCTCGGCCACCGCGGCCCTGAGCCAGCGCCTGATCGACAACGAAACCACCGTCGTTGCCCTGTCGGCGTCCTCGGAGCTGCTGAGCAACCCATATGTGATCATCCCGGCCACCACCTACGACATCGAGATGATCAATGGCCTGTCGTATCTGACGGAGCAGGGCAAAATCCACGACGGAGACACCATCGGCCATATCTGGTTGGAGGGTGAATACGGCGCCAACGGGCTGCGCGGCGCGCAGCACTTCGCCCAGCGCCACCGGCTGACGCTGCGCGAGGTCAAAGTCACCTCCGAGTCGAACATGCGCGACGTGGTGGCGGCGTTCGCCGCCGAGCCCCGGGTGCGGGCGATCGTGCTGAGCACTACCCCGGCACAGGCTGCCGCAGCTGCCGCGGCCAACCAGGAGCTGGCCCTGAACGTGCCGATGGTCGGTAACAGCCCGGTGTTCACCCCGAAGCAGCTCAGTGGCCTGGCTGCTCCGGCCCTCGCCAACCTGTCAGTCGTGGCCAGCTCGGTGCCGTTCACCTCCGATGTGCCCGCGGCACAGCGCGTCGCTGAAGCGTACCGGCAGGCCGGCTACCCGGAGCTGCCCAACAGTGGGGTGCCCTACGGCTATGCCATCGGCGAGGTCTGGGGTCAGTTGCTCACCCGGGCCTGCCTCAACGGCGATCTGAGCCGCTCGGGGATCCAGGAGGCGTTGCGCCAGCTCCCCTCCATCACCACCGGCAAGCTGGTCGATGATCTGAGTTTCGCCAAGCCAGGCGCCCCTGCTTCCCGGCAGGCCTACATCGGTCTTCCCGACCCCGCCGTGCCGGGCGGGATCCGCCAGGTGACCCCGCTGTTCCTGGCACCGGATGCACAGAGCTACGTCGCGCCGCACCAAACTGGCGACTGACGGCGATCCTCCGCGTACGCAAACACTGTTACGATTCGTTGTGTCGATCCGGTAAGGAGACTGACCCCGAGCACACCAGCTGAGGATTGAGATGACCCAGCACCCAGACAGCGGCCCGCGCCACACAAAGATCATCCGAGGCGAGCTGGTCTTCGATGTGACCCAGGCGGGACCACCGGACGGTGAACCGGTGGTCTTGCTGCACGGCTTCCCGCAGTTCTCCGACAGCTGGGACGCGCTGGTGCCGCTGCTCACCCAGCACGGGTACCGCACCCTGGCGATGGACCAGCGCGGCTACTCGGTGGGCGCCCGGCCGCGCGGGCGGTGGGCCTACCGGATCCCCGAACTGGTCGCGGACGTGGTGGCGCTGATCGACGCGCGCGGCGGCGGCCCGGTCCACCTCGTCGGACACGACTGGGGTGCGGCCGTGGCCTGGGGGCTGGCTGCCGGGCGGCCGGACAAGGTGCGCAGCCTGACCGCGCTGTCGGTGCCACACCCGTGGGGTTTCATCAAGACGATGGCGACCAGCGTGCAAGGGCTCAAGTCCTGGTACATGTACCTCTTCCAGCTGCCTTGGCT
Source organism: Pseudonocardiaceae bacterium (assembly GCA_050699835.1). GTDB lineage: Bacteria > Actinomycetota > Actinomycetes > Mycobacteriales > Pseudonocardiaceae. Next base: position 4,476 of record JBOHFW010000282.1, read on the forward strand.
GCCCGAGCGGGTGTTGCACTTTCAGTTCGTCCGGATGATGACCCTCTTCGGCCAGTCCCCGGACCGTGCCCGCCGTGACGCCGCCCACTTCCCCGACCCGGCCGCGCTCACCGGACCACTGAACTGGTACCGCGCCATGACGTTCATCGACCCGCGGGTGGCCCGGACACCGGTCCGCCGGCCCACCTTGTTCGTCTGGAGCGACGGCGACACCGCGATCTCCCGGCGCGCCGCCGAATCCTGCGGGCAGTACGTGGACGCGCCCTTCCAGTTCGCGACGCTCCCCGGGGTCAGCCACTGGATCCCCGAGGAGGCCACCGGCGAGCTGGCCGCACTGCTGGTACCGCACCTGCAGCGCTGGCCCACTGGATCCTCGACTGTTGCGGAGACAAGTCAGCGCGAGGCTGGCCCGCCGGACTCCTGAGTCGCGTCGGACCCGTGGTTCGGATCGCCCTTCACGCAACGCATCGCACCCCCCTTTGAACTACACCTGCGGTACAGTGGGGTATTGGAGGTGTTGTGATGGTTGCCTCGCGGGCGACGTCCTATCGCATGGACCCAGGGGTCAAGGCGCGACTGGAAGCCCGAGCCGCCGCCGAGGGGATCGCCGAGCGAGCCCTGCTGGAGCGCCTCGTGATGGAGGGCCTGGACACCTTGCAGCACCCAGGCATCGTCTACCGCGATGGACCGACCGGACGGCGGGCAGCGCTGGCAGTGGGACCCGACGTGTGGGAGGTCGTCTCGGCATTGCGCTACACCGGCGGCAGCGACGAGCAACGCGTCGCGGCGCTGGCCGAGCAGTTCGGTCTGCACGCGCGGCACATCCGCACCGCTATCGATTTCGCCGCTGCCCATCGGAAGGTCATCGATGAGCAGATCGCCGCCAACGACGAAGCGGCCGAGCGGGCGCGCCGCCTCGCCGAGCAGCGCGCGAGCCTCATGGCGTGGTGAGGGATGCGCTTTCTCACGGAGAACGTCAAGGACTTCGCCGCCGAGCACGACATCGTAGTTGTGTGTGTCCTGAAGTCGCACCTGGCCCAGTACGGAATGGACGCGCACCTGGCCTCAGTGTTGGATCAGTGGGCGGCCGCTCACACCGCATCATCGACGCGACCGGCACGGACATCACCGCATTGATCGGCAACACCGCGGTGCTGCGGGGCTGTGACCGGCCGAGTTCGTCGACGCGACGGTGGGCCTGCCGACCGTCACCGACATCCTCGCCGAGCTGGACAAGCCCGCCCGCTCGCGGCAAAGGCACACCAGCCGGCGGCGCACTCGCCGACGCGCTGCGCCGCGCCGGGTATGACGAGGGACACTGACGTACCAGACAGTCGCCCACCCGGGTCCGGCGAGCGGTTCTTCCGGGCACAGCCAGTGCCGCGGAAAGCGAACTCACTGCTCGCGAAAAACGAACTCCATGGCCGCGAAATACCGATTGGAACATGCTGAGCCGGTAGTGTCGCGCCCATGGAGGTTCCCGACCGGCCCGCTGAGTTCGTCGCCCGGCACGTCGAGGGGGTAGTGGAGGAATGCATCGCGGACTTCCGGGTGACGATCGTCAACGGACCCCGGCAGGCCGGCAAGACTACGCTGCTGCGGCAGCTGCACAGGCGGCTCGGCGGCACCTTCGTGACCCTCGACGACACCGAGCAGCGTGCCGCCGCGCGCGACGACCCCGGTGGCTACCTCCAGGCGATGTCGCGGCCGCTGTTCGTCGACGAGGTCCAGCGGGCCGGGAACGACTTCGTCCTGGCGATCAAGGCCGCGGTCGACCGCGAACAGCACCGGGGCGCCTTCGTCCTGTCCGGATCGACCCGGTTCCTGACTGTCCCGACGCTGTCGGAATCACTGGCCGGTCGTGCCGCCGTGATCGAGCTGTGGCCGTTCTCGGTCGCCGAACGGACCGGGTCACGACCCGAGTTCGTCGACCGCGTGTTCAGCGAGCCGGAGTCGCTGCTGCACGCCTTGCCCGCATCCCTCACCCGGCACGAGTATCTCCGGCTGGCCTGCACCGGGGGGTTTCCTGAGGCAGTGGCGCTGCGCACCGCGCGGTCCCGGGCGCGCTGGTTCTCCAGCTACCTGACCACCGTCACTCAGCGGGAGGTTCTCGACGTGGCCCGCATCCGCCATGTAGACCTGCTGCCGCGGCTGTTCCGTCTGCTTGCCGCGCTCACCGCCCAGGAGCTGAACATCTCGGCGCTGGCCCGAGATCTGGGCATCGACGACGACACCGTGCGCAGCTACCTCCCCCTACTCGAAACGGTGTTCCTGCTGCACCGGCTCCCCGCGTGGTCGCGAAACCTGACAGCCCGGGTCAAGCGCCGGCCCAAGATGCACCTCACCGACACGGGGCTGGCTGCCTGGCTGATGGAGCAGGGCGCCGACGCTCTCGCCCGGCCCGGCAACCCCGCCGCGGGTGCACTGCTGGAGACGCTCGTCGTCAACGAGCTGACGAAGGTGAAGTCCGTCTCCGAGACCGCGGTCGGGCTCTTCCACTTCCAGGATCGCGACGGCCGAGAGGTCGACTGCGTGCTGGAGACGCCTGCCGGTCGTGCCGTCGGCATCGAGGTGAAGGCCGCGACGACGGTTCGGGCCGAGGACTTCCGCCATCTGGCGCTACTTCGCGACCGGATCGGAGCCGACTTCGTCGCAGGCATCGTATTCTTCACCGGGGGTCAGCCGCTGCCCTTCGGGGACCGACTTCTCGCACTACCGATCTCGTTGTTGTGGAACGGATCATCACCACCTGCGACCGCCTGAACCGACCGGGTCGAACTCAAACCGTCCCCGTAACGTCCACTGTCGGTCCCAGGATGGCGGGTCTCCGCCAGCGTCAACAATGGATTAGTTCTGGTGGCTGACGGTCACGCGGTAGATCACCACTTCGCCGTAGTTGCTTGCCTTGCACGGCGATGAGTTTTTGCAGTTGGCCTGGGTATAGGCGCCCGCCTTGAAATTCGCCAGGTCCAGGATGTCCGCCGGATGAGCGCACGCGCGGGTGCGGTCCACTGCGGTGGCTACTGGCGCCACGGAAAGGGTGCAAGCGCCCACGACCAGCACCGGAACAAGAATCCACTGTGTGTGTCTCATGGCTGGGGAACCTAGTTGGAACGCCCGGGGGTGCCTCCCCGGCTCTACATGTAGCACGTGGGGTTGACCTGGTTGGGTGACGGCACCGGACAGTGAAATCGCTAGCCCGCCGCTGTCAAGACCAGGATCAGATCTCGCTCGCGGTGGTGACGGCGGTGCCTCGGGACGCGGTCGCGGGGCAAGTTGGATGCTATGGCAGGTGCGCAGGCCGCGGCTGTTTGCTGGGTCTGATGATGCCGTGGCGAACGGGCGGGAGGGCGCAACCGGGGTGGCGCGCGTGGGGACACCTGGTGTCAGTGATCCGAAAGATCACGAGTAGCGGCTCGTGAATACCCGGGCTACTCGCAAGAGCAGCCCGAGAGCAAGCACGGCGGCGCCGGTCAGCACAGTGGTCAGCGGCAGGGTCAGGGCCAGCAGGGCACAGCCGGCGGCGCCGAGCACGGCCAGCGGGCGACGCCACCAGCGCTCGCGGCCGGGCAGGGTGAACGAGGCGGCGTTGGCGATGAAGTAGTAGGTCAGGACCGCGAAGCTGGAGAACCCGATGGCGCCTCGCAGATCCGCGACCAGCACGATCGCGATGATGGTGAGGCCGAGCAGGAGCTCGGCCCGGTGGGGTAC
>JBOHFW010000283.1:0-3161 GCA_050699835.1 Pseudonocardiaceae bacterium
CACCGCGCGATGCTCGACCTCCTCGGCGCCGTGCCAGCGCAGCAGATCCATCATGGTCGGGTCAGCGCCGGCGGCATCGAGCGCGGGGGAGTTGAGCGCCCAGTTCCCCAGCATCGCCGTGATGTGCTCGATCGCCGCGATGATCGCCAGCCGCTCGATCACCCACTCCTCGCGTCGCTGGGACAGCAGGTCCCGATCGCCGAGAGCTTTCTGGAACATCCAGTGGATCTGCTGGACGTAGGGATCGGTGTCGATGCCCTTGGCCTTCCAGTGATCGAGCACGCCCTGATGGGAGCGGGCGTGCACGGCTTCCTGGCCGATGAAGCCGAGTACCTCCTCGCGCAGCTTGTCGTCCTTGATCAACGGGAGAGCTTGGGTGAACACGCCGATGAACCAGCGTTCTCCGGCCGGTAGCAGCAGGTGCAGCACATTGATGGTGTGCGTGACGAATGGCTGGCCGGGCACCCAGTGGATGGGCAGGTTGGTCCAGTCGAAGGTGACGTTTCGCGGCTGGTGCACGAGGTTCTCCGGGCTATCGGGCCCCGAGACGTTGCGGCGACGGCGGAACATCTCCAGGCCTCCCTTCTCCAGCGGTGGGGCGTTTATCGAGGGGTGAGATCGGTTCGGGCCAGTGCGCGGAGCAGCCTGGGAGTCAGCCGGGAGGCGAGCAGCCCGACCTTGGCTTCGACGGTGATCGGGGCGATGGCGGTGTTGCGCTGCAGCGCGCGCAGAATCCCGCGCGCTGCTTTTTCCGGGGTGAAGTTGCGGCGGCGGTAGAGCTGCGTCGCGCGTTGCCTCGCGGCGCGTTCCTCAGTGGTGCCCTGACCGACAAAGCGGGTGGTGCTGGTGATATTGGTGTTGACGAAGCCAGGGCAGACCGCCACGACGCCGATGCCGGCCTCGGCGAGTTCCCCGCGCAGACACTGGCTCAGCGCGAGGACCGCGGCCTTGGTTGTGGTGTACGCCGGCAGCGTACGGCTGGGCAGGTAGGCGGCGGCGGAGGCGACGTTGACGATGGTGCCACCCGCGCCGCCCTCGACCATCAGCCCGCCCAGAACCCGGCAGCCGTGAATGACGCCCCACAGGTTGACGTCGATGATGCGTTCCCAGTCGGCCACGGTGGTGTGGAGGAACGGACCGGCGACGCCGATACCGGCATTGTTGATCACGATGTCCGGGATGCCGTGATTTTCCTTGAGTACGGTGCCGAACTTCTCGACCGCGCCGCCGTCGGAGACGTCCACGAGGTACGCACTCGCCCGCGGGCCTAGCGTGCTGGCCAACTGCGCGGTGCGCTCGGCCGTCGGGAGGTCGATGTCGGTAACGATGACCTCGGCGCCGTGTTCGGCGAACTCCAGGGCGGTGGCCCGGCCGATACCACTGCCGGCGCCGGTGATGACCACCAGGTGATCCTCGAAGCGCTGTTTCTGGTGCTTGGTGCGCCGGGCGCGGCGCAGGGCGCGCGGTTCCGGGCCGCCCTCGGTGTGATCGATCAGCTCGCTCGCACAGCGCGCCACGACGTGCGGGTGGGTGCGCGGCAGCCAGTGACCACCGGACAGCTCGCGAATAGCCAGGTTAGGCACCCAACGCCCGATGTCGGTCTGCAGCGATCTCGATACGAACGGATCCCGTTGGAGCGCAAGGACTTGCACGGGGACATCGGTCGTCCGGGGGTCGGGTGCCGTTAGCCGAGGCGCGACGTTTGCTCGATAGAGCTGTATGCCATTCACTCCGTCCGCCACAGTGGGGACGCAGGCGCCTTCCAGCCGGGCCAGTACGCGCCCGGCGAGCCCGGTGCGCCAGGCCAACTCAGGAAGCACCGGGAGCTGGAAGAAGGCGATGTACCAGCTGGACCTAAGCTGGCTGAGCAGTTCCCGGAGTGCTCGCGGCGTCGGCCGGCGCAGTCGCGCTCGAAACCAGTGGTCGGCGTGGTTGAGACACGGACCCGAGATCGAGGTGTAGGAGGCGATCCGGTCGCGCAGCCGCCGGCCGGTCACGGCATGCCAGGCCTGGACCGAGCCCCAGTCGTGGGCCAGCAGATGCACCGGACGGTCCGGACTGACCGTTTCGATCACTGTGGCGAGATCTTGGGCGAGCTGGGGGAGCCGGTAGGCCTGGCGCCCGCGAGGTTTACCGGACTCGCCGGCGCCCCGGACGTCGTAGCTCACCACGTGATAGCACGGCGCCAGCTCGGCCGCGACGCCATCCCACAGGGTGTGGTCGTCGGGGTAGCCGTGTACGCAGACCACGGTGGGTGCGCCGCGCTGTCCCGCCTCCTGTACTCGCAACGCCACGCCGTCGGTCGCGGTGATGTCCCTGATCATGGTGCGGCCATCCTTCGCTGCCAGCGGCGCACGTGCGGGAGGTCATCGTCGAGCCAGTACGCGTCACCACTGCCGGTTACCACCAGGATCTCCTCGAACTTCACCCCGACATCGCGGAAACCGATATGCGGCTCGACCGCCCACAGACCGGGAGTCGCCGGATGGTTGGAGATCTCGCCGTCGGCCCACAGCGGCGAGCGGTGGTGCATCCGCTCCACGATCAGGTCACCGACCAGGGTCTGCAGCGAGCGAATACCGAACCCGGCGGCGATGAACGTGGGCAACCGCGAGTGCACCTTGCTGACCTGATGCGCGATGACCCGCCCGGGATAGACCCGGTGCCGGTTGTCGTAACCGTGCCGGGCGATCAGCGCATCGACGTCGAGGTAGATCTGCCGCAGCGGCGCGCCCTCGCGCACCCTGGTGACGATCAGCTCCCGGTACTCGATGAGATCGTCCATCAGCTGCTCGTAGATCCGGTTGGTGCCCAGGCAGCCGGCGTAGCCGATGTCGGCCATGTATCCCTCGCGCACCGGCGCGCAGTCCAGGATGAAGGGCATGTCCTCTTCCAGCCTGCGGTTCGTGGGGAAGAACTTCAGGGGAGTCCAGAAGTTGCGAAACGCCGTGCGGTCACCGAACCACGCGAACGGCGTGTGGAACCAGTCCTGCACTCCTCGATCGACTAGGTACTCGCGGATCCGCTGCGCGGCCTGCTTCTCGGTGACACCGGGTTCCAGGGTCTGCGCGACGGACTGCGCTGCCGCATAGGCCAGCTGCTGCGTCTCTCGGAACTTCGCCAGATCGGCGGGATCGGTCTGCGCTAAACCAGCCACGGTG
>JBOHFW010000284.1:0-2800 GCA_050699835.1 Pseudonocardiaceae bacterium
ATTCCATGTACGCCCGTGGCGCCGAGACGCTCGGCGGCTCTTACTATTTTCTCAACCTGACCACACTGCCCGGCAGGAGAACTGGGAACAGCCGAGGGGTCACGCGACCGACGTGCGTGGCGCGATCCCCGCCTTCTCAGCGTGAACCTAACTCAAACCCAGGGAGAAAGGAGCGGCGGTGAACACAATTACCCCGTTCGGCATTAGCGTTAGTCTTCGTTGACAAAACCCTGCGCTCGCTCCACGAAATCGTGCACCGCCGGAACCTTGGCGTGCGGACTGAGCTGGTGGTAGAGGCCGCGGAGTAGGCCAGCCCCTCGGGTCGAGTCCAGGCTCTCGGCCAGGTCGATCGACTGCATGCCCAGCCTGGCGGCCATATCGAGGTCACGCTGCTTGCCCGGCAGGATCAGGGCCTCGGCCAGATAAGTGACATAGACCTGCCTATCCCTGATCCGTGACTCGTTGAACTCGGTGATACCTGCATCGAGCAGAGTCGCTGCTTGCCCGGGCTGGCCGAGTTGCAGGAGACAAGCGCCAGCACTGACGGTGACACTCGCTGGATCCAGCCAGTACAGCCACGATGGATCATCGTCCGGTTTGAGTTGCTCGACCTGGGTGCGAGCTTGCGAGATCGCAACCGTGCAGGCCGAGGTGTCGTGAAGAGCGGCGAAGGCCAGTGCCTGCCGGATGTGCAGCTCAGCGAGCAGAGCTGGTGTTGCCCGCCCCCGCGTCCCCGCCAGCGCGGTCTCGACGAACGTCACCCCCTCGGCGGGCTGTCCTTGGCGGGCCGCCTGGTTGGCCATGGTCGCGAGGATGTGAGCGCCCAGTGGCCGGTCATCGGCGGTGTGGGCGGCGCGCAGACCCGCGACGAAGTAGCGTTGCGCCAGGCCGTGTCGCCCGTCGTCATAGGCGGACCAGCCACACAGCTGTCCCAACTCAGCGAGCACCACATGCAGCGCTCGGCCGGTGTGCTCGTCGTAGGACGCCCGGTCGAGTAGCTCGGCGACCCAGGCGAACGCCTGCTGAGCCATGGCGAGTGTGCTGCCGCCGCCAGCCACGTCATCCATCTGGCGCAGCTCAGTGACCATGGCGCTGAACCGGCCGGCTAGTTCGCCCGACACCCGGCGCCCGGCCAACCCGGACAGCAACGGCTCCGGCTCGTGCACCAGCCACTGGTGCGCGGGAGCGGTCAAGGCCGGACCGGTCAGGGCCAGGAACACACGGCGCTTCACCCGATCACCACCACCGCCCAGCAGGACTGCTACCTCGACGGTACCTCGGTGGTTCCAGGGGGCGCTGAGCACTGGGTCATGCTCGGGATCGTCGGCGTGCTCCTCGCTGGTCTCCGAAGCAGCAAGCTGCCCGTCCTGTGCCGGCATCCGAAACCACAGCAGCTCGGCCGGTATGCGCAGCACGCGGACCCAGTGCTGCAAGGCATCGAGGTGGCGGATCGGTGGGCCGGTCTCGATCCGACTGACCTGGGGTTGGCGCAGTCCTACCCACTGGCCGAGCAGGGTTTGTGAGATACCGCTGGGGCCGTAGACCGCGTAGTGGCCGGGGTGCGTGCGGTAGGTACGGGATACCCAGCCGATGTGCTGGGCGGCGAACGCCTGCCGGAACTGCTCGGTGTCCCAGAACTCCGGCGGCACCTGAGGCGGGGCGATGAGCTTGTCCCGTGAGCCACGCTGGCAGCGGGCGCACTGGCGCCCTGGGTTGTCGGCAGCCAGATGCGTGCCGCAGCGGCAGTAGCGGTGCCGTGCCGGTCGCGATCCCACGGTGCCCCCTTCGATCCGCATCCAGGCGAGGTTCATCGGCCGCCATCGCCCATGACGTGGACGTCATCGCCGAGTGAGGATTGCATGATCTTCGGTGCAGGTGGATACGTCTATCCACCTTCCGGCATACCGGGATGCCGGACCAGCGGCCCGACGTGCGGTACCGGGGTGCTACTAAGGTATGCTCCTGGTATGACCGCGACTAAGCGCAAGATATCGGTGTCCCTCGATGAGCATCTCGTCGCTGAGCTCGAGGCAGGTGGCGAAGCCCTGTCCGGGCAGATCAACGAGGCGGTGCGCCTCGAGATCGAGCGCCGCAGGCGTCGTCGCCTGCTCTCGGAGTTCCTCGACGCGCTGGACGCTGAGCGGGGTCCGGTCGATGAGCAGCTGGTGTCGAAGTACACCCGGTTGCTGGCGTGAGTGGACCTGTCATCCTCGACGCGGAAGCGTTCTCCTCGCTAGCTGGACACCCGACACCACGGGAGCGCGAGGTTCGGGCCGCGATGCGCGCCGCCGACCGGCTGGGGCGTGATGTGGTCGTGCCCACGGTGATCCTGGCTGAGCTGTATCGCGGTCCTCGGCACAGCCAGCTCGTCGACTCGTGCCTGTCTCGGGAGACCGGTGTGCGGATCCGGGACACCGACCGGCGGCTGGCTCGCTTGGTCGGGGGCGTGCTGGCGGGTGCAGGTGCCGGATCAGATCACCTCGCTGATGCCCACGTCGTTGCCGTCGCGGTAGAGATGGGTGGTGGGCTGATCCTGACCGGGGATGACAGCGACCTGCAGCGTCTGGCCGCGCCGTATCCGAACATCCTGGTGGAGCCCCTGCCCTGAGCCGCACCCACCCGAGGCTGCCGAACATCGCGCGTAGGATTGGCGTCCGTGCCCACCCGCCCTGACACCGCCGGCAGCAACGAGATCCGGCCTGAGGCGCTGGAACAGCATCGCCGGGAGCTCACCGGTTACTGCTACCGGATGCTGGGCTCCTGCTTCGAGGCCGAGGACGCCGTGCAGGAGACCATGGTG
>JBOHFW010000285.1:0-14032 GCA_050699835.1 Pseudonocardiaceae bacterium
CATCCCTCCCGTGTACACCAACGTCGCCAGCGCGACCAACAACGTCGTGCAACGCACCGCCGGCGCGTTCGGCGTTGCGGTGGTCACCGCGATCCTGACTTTCCAGGAGACGCAGCTGCTGACCGGACGCACCGCACTGTTGCCCGCGGATACCCCCACGCCCACTCTCAGTCCGACCGCCCCGCCACTGGCCAGCCTGTATGCCGTCTACCGTGAGACCGAGCTGCGGGCGTACACCGGCGCGATGAACAACCTGTTCCTGCTGGGGGCCGCGCTCTTCGTGGTGACCGCGCTGATCTCGCTCTTCATGCGGTCCGGACCTTTGGTTCCCGCCGATGCCGGCCCGCCGCAGCAGGCAACCGTGCCCGTCCGCGACGGCCTGGTCAAGGATGGCGTGGTCGGCGATGGCGTGGTCGGGGGCCGCCCGGTATCTCCTGCTACTCCTCCACGCAACAGCAGCCCAGCCCGTCAAGCCGACGGCCTGGTCGACGTGGGGGAAGACGCTCCTCAGCGGGATCGCTGACTATGTTCGCGCGATCCAAATCGGTGTAACAGGGCGGAGAAGATCCTTGTTCGGCTGCTAACAGCACTGCGCCCACAAGGACCCTCGATTCCCGCTCCTCGGCAGCGCAGGAGGACGAGCTCACCGAAAATGGCCCGTTCAGCGGGTGGGTAGTGGTAGGCGAGCTGAGGTCATTGGGCTCTACATAGGGCTAGGAGAGTGGGAGCATGGCTGATGGTTCTGGGCCGCGAATGACGTTGCCGACGCAGCTGGTGCTGCGGGCGATGCTCGAAGATCCCACGCAGGAGATGTACGGGCTGCAGATCAGTCAGGCGGCCGAGTTACCCAGTGGGACCATCCATCCCATCCTGGCCCGACTGGAAGGCTGCGGGTGGTTGGAGAGCCGCTGGGAGGACATCGACCCGGCGAAGGAGGGCCGTCCCCGGCGCCGCTACTACCACCTCAGCAGCGAGGGCGTCGAATACGCCCGCACCGCGCTGGCCCGGGTGCACACTCCCCAAGCCCTGCTGAATCGCCTGCGTCCAGGCCTGGCCGGAGGTGCCTCGTGATACGGCTTACCAGAGCCGCCCGCGCCCGCGCCGCCGCCCGCGACCTTGCTGGGTGGCGCTGCGAGGGCGTTACCGTGAGGAGTTCCTCGTCGAACTGGTTGAGCTGCCGGGCCGGCGACGGCTGGGGCACGCACTGCAAGTCCTGGCTAGCGCATGGGAGCTGCGCCGAGCACTGAAAGAGGCAATGCGCACGCCGGATGGGGACGTAGCGCGGCGCGCGGAGCGGTGATCGACTACGCGATCATTCTGTGTGCCGGGCTGGCGGCGATGGCCTGAATATGTTGCTGCCCGTTCCCGTGATATGGCATCAGCGATATCGTTAGATATCGCCAGGAGGTGGGCGTGTCCGATATCTTGATCAGAGACGTGCCAGACGATGTTCTCGCTGCTCTGGATGCTCAGGCGGCCCGTCTCGGGTTGTCCCGAAGTGAGTACATCCGGCGGCGGTTGAGCCAGGATGCGGCACGATCCACGGCAAGGGTGAGTGTTGCGGACCTGCAGCGTTTCGCCACCACCTTCCATGATCTCGCTGACCCTGAAATCATGACGCGAGCCTGGGAATGACCGGTGCCCGCTCGACACTTACCGAGTGGTTGATCGACAAGTCGGCGCTCGTCCGCCTGGGAGCAAGCCCGCAGGCTGAGCAGTGGGCGCGGCGCGTTGAGCGCGGTCTCGTCCGGATTACCACCGTCACTCTCCTGGAGGTCGGCTACTCGGCGAGATCAGCAGCCGACCTCAGGGCGGGCATGCACGGCGCACCCCTGTCCGCGATGCCGGTGGAATATGCCACGCCATCGATCGAAAACCGTGCTTTGGAGGTGCTGGTCCTGCTGGCTGACCGCGGTCAGCACCGGGCGCCCTCGGTGCCGGACCTGCTCATCGCGGCCACCGCTGAGATCGCGGGTTTGACGGTCCTGCACGCCGACAAAGACTTCGAGTTGATCGCCACAGTCACCGGACAACCTGTGGAACGGCTTGAGTTGCTCGCGACGTGACCCAGAACCGGCACGAGCAAGTCGTCGGCTTGGAGGTGAAGGCTCGCTCGTGCTCTACACTGGAGGCCAGCGTCCCGATCACCGACGTCGAGCGCCGGCAGCTGACCTGGTTGCGTGGGTTCGACTCGCATACCGTCGAGGCCATCGCGGCTATGATCACCGTGCCCGGCGGAGCGCACCGGCGCCGCAGTAGCCTTGACGCCGTACCCCTTCGCCGAGGTACGCGCCCCGGGGTAGCTCCCCGGGACATCGGCGGAGGAAATCACCTCGGCGATGGGAGTGGTGCTTGGTGGATGTTGGCGACGAACCGCGGATGATCGGCCAGCGGTTGCGCCGGATCCGTAACTACCGGGGCAAGTCGCTGGTGGTGGTCGCCGGACTCGCCGGGGTCAGCAAGTCGCACTTGCACCGCATCGAGACGGGGCAGCGTGCGCTGGACAGCCGCTCCGAGACCGTCGCCATAGCCAACGCGCTAGGGATCTCCCCCTCGGAGTTGACCAGGTTGCCCGTGCCGGCGCCAGGAAATGGAGACAATGACGCCGCCGTGAAGGCGGTGAGCCGGGCGCTGATGGCGGTCAATCGCAAGCGGCCTCGCGGAGAGGTGGTCTCCGTCGATGTGCTGCGGGCTCGGGTGCGGTCGCTGGTCGACACCGGACGCCAGTGCCGACAGACCGAGGTCGGCGCCGCGCTGCCTGCGCTGATTCGGGATGTGCACACCTCGATCGCCGCCGGCCGGGACGTGGCCGAGTTGCTCGAGCTGGCGGTCATGATGCATACCCAGGGCAGCCATGCGTGGCTGCGGGTCATGGGTGCAGAGGTGGAGGTGCGCTCACTTGCCACCGTCGCGGCCCGTCAGGCCGCCGAACACCGCGACGAACCCGCCACGCTGGGACTTGCCCTGTTTGGTGATGGGCTGGTGATGCTCGCATCCGGTGACTTCGACCTGGCCCGGGACGAGCTCGACTCAGTGACCGTGCCGACGAACAGCTCGGAGTCAATGCAGGTGGCGGGCATGCTCGGGCTGTGCCGGTCGCTGGTAGCCGCCGCGGACAAGCGCCCTGCGGACGTCGAAGCGGCCTTGGATTACGCCGGCGAGTTGGCCGAGCGTACGGGGGAAGGCAACGCCTACTGGCTGGGGTTCGGTCCGACGAATGTCGGGCTCTGGCGGATGGCTGCGGCGTTGGAGGTCCGGGACTACGAGCGCGTCGCCACCATCGCGGAGCACCTGAACCCGCAGGCACATCCCAACCTCTCGCGTCAGACTGCGTACTGGCTCGACTACGGCCGAGCCCTGGCCCGGCTGCGTGGACGGCAGGACGATGCGGTGATGGCCTTGCACCGCGGCGAGACGCTCTCTCCGCTGCACATGCAGCGCAACCCGTTCGTCCGCGATGTGCTTGGCGAGTTGCTCGCACGGCGATCCCGGCGCGACGACGCGGTAAGCGTGGAGCTGCGGGGGATGGCTTATCGGGCCGGTTTGCCCATGTAGCCGTCCGGGTGATTTCCCTGGGCAGGGAAGAGCGCTCTTGCCGATCGGCGATGGTTTCCGATCATGGGTGAAACCACCACCACATCTCCTGACAAAAAGCAGGCCTGGTATTTGCGGTCGATGGGCGACCGGGATACTCACTGCGGCACCTACTCGATCATGACCAGCAGTGTGCACGCGGCGTGCGGCGCCGAGTTCGAGCCGTTGAAGCGAACCAACGGCGCACCGATCGTGCTGACACCCGCCCCACCGGATCCGGATCAGATTTGCCCAACGTGCCAGCGGGGCGGGCGGACCCGGTGATCCGGCAGGCAGAGCTAGCTGCTCTTATCGAGTTGTCGGCTGCTAAGGAGAGTGCACAGCCGCTGCCGGAGGGTGTTTTTCACTTATTGATCGCTGATGATGATCTGGCTCACCGGCCGTTGCGGAGCCGCATCACCCTGTGCGGAGAAATAGAACAACCGTCAAGCCTCCCGCCGTCCTGTTTCGGGGACGAGGTTGACGGGAGCCGCGAGCCTCGGTATTGCCCGGTGTGCGTGCGCGAGGCTGTCCGCTGGAGCGCCGATGCGGGGGATGCGCCGTCACCGGGGACGGCGACTTCGGCCAGTACGCCACCAAGCTCACCACCGCGGTGAAGTACCGTATCTCGATCAAGCACATGCTGCTGAACAACCACGCTCTCGGCAAGCTTTATTCGCCTCCGACGGCCCGGCGTTGCTATGCATCGAGCAAGACGCCGAACTCCGGTAACCCTCACTGACCCCGCTAAGGAGCACGCCATGACCGAAGAGCTGCGTTACGACGACCTGAAGGCGTTGTTCATCAACTGCACGCTGAAGCGCTCGCCGGAAATCAGTAACACCCAGGGGCTGATCGACCTGAGCACTCACATCATGGAAAAGCACGGTGTGCAGGTCGAGGTGCTGCGCGCGATCGACCACGACATCGCCACCGGGATATGGCCCGACATGACCGAGCACGGCTGGGCCACCGACGAGTGGCCGGCGATCTATAACAAGGTACTGGCCGCGCACATCCTGGTGATCGCTGGGCCGATCTGGCTGGGCGATAACAGCTCGGTGACCAAGCAGGTGATCGAACGGCTGTATTCCTGCTCACACCTGCTCAACGATGCTGGCCAGTACGCCTACTACGGTCGGGTGGCCGGCTGCCTGATCACCGGCAACGAGGACGGCGTCAAGCACTGCGCGATGAACGTCCTGTACAGCTTGCAGCACCTGGGCTACACCATCCCGCCGCAGGCCGACGCCGGCTGGATCGGCGAAGCCGGACCCGGCCCGTCCTATTTGGACCCCGGATCGGGTGGGCCGGAGAACGACTTCACCAACCGGAACACCACGTTCATGACCTGGAACTTGATGCACCTGGCCCGGATGCTCAAAGACTTCGGTGGTATCCCGGTGCACGGCAACCAGCGGTCGGAATGGGACGCCGGCTGCCGGTTCGACTTCGAGAATCCCGAACACCGCTGACATTCCGTGGTTCTCGGCCGGCCTGGGCTCTGCCATGATCGAGAGTATGACCAGCGTCATGGCGCTGCGCTGGTCACCAATCTCGGGGACTGGCAGGGGGAAACGGATGTCGGCATCGCGGGGAAGGCCATTAGTGCGACGGACGTTGTTGCGGGCAGGCCCGGTGGTGATCGCGGCTGCGGCGGTATCGGCAGGATCGTGCGCGTCGAGAGCAGCGCCTGGCACGGAAAGTGCTGATGAGGGGCATTACCGGGCCCTGGAAGATAAGATCCGTACGGGTATGGCGGCCTACGGCATCCCAGGCGTCGCCATCGGCATTCTGTACCGGGGTGCGGAGTACGTCCGGGGCTTTGGGGTGACCGATGTTGATCACTCCACTCCGGTCGACGGGGACACGCTGTTCGCTATTGGCTCGACCACGAAGACGTTCACCGGCACCACCGTGATGCGACTCGTGGAGCAGCGGCTCCTCGACCTCGACGACCCTGTTGATCGTTACCTGCCGGAATTCCGCACCGCGGATCCTGCGGTCGCCTCCCGCGTGACGGTGCGTCAGTTGTTGAACCACTCCGCAGGGTGGCTGGGCGATGATTTTCAGGACTTTGGATCGGGCGATGACGCCCTGGCGCGGTATGCGCAGAGCATGGTCCGGTTGCCGCAGCTCACGCCGCCGGGGGAGGTGTTCGCATACAACAACGCCGCCGTGGCGCTCGCCGGCCGGTTGGTTGAGGTGATCACTGGCAAGCCTTATGAGCAGGCTGTGCGGGAGTTGCTGATCGATCCGCTGGGTCTGGCTCGGACCCGATTCTCCGCCAAGGAGCTCACCGGGTTCAACGTCGCCGCCTCACACAAGGTGGTCGAGGGCACACCGAGGGTCGAGTCGTCGCCTTTCACGGTGCCCCGGACCGTGAATCCCGCCGGTGGTCTGCTCTCCAGCGTGCGCGACCAGCTCCGGTATGCCCGCTTTCATCTCGGCGATGGGACGGCTCCCGGCGGCCAGCGGTTGCTCACCGAACGATCGCTCGTTGCGCTGCGGTCCCGCCCCGGACCAGGCGGGACGATGCTAGTGGAGCTCGACGGCGTGGGCGTGACCTGGTTGTTGCGGCCCAGCGCCGAAGGAGTCCAGATCGTTCAACATGGTGGCTCCCTACCGGGCCAGTATTCGGGATTCCTGATGGTGCCCGACCGAGAATTCGCCCTGACGATGCTCACCAATTCCACGGGCGGCCCCAAGCTCGTGGGCGAGCTGTTCACCGATGACTGGGCATTGCGCCGCTTCGCCGCAGTGCGCAATCTGTCGGCCGTCCCGAAGACGCTGAACGCGGGTGAGCTGGCCCCCTACGAGGGCCACTACACCAGGCAGGTCATCGGGACCACCGGTGCCGTGGAGTCGATCGACGTCCAGCTCAGTGCTGAGGGCAGCCAGCTCAGGATGAAGAGCACCTCGGGGAATGACATCCCGGAGTCCCACCTCGCGTTCTACGGTCGCGACCACGTGGTCATCCTCGACGCGAACAGTGCGCTCACCCAGATGCGGGCTGACTTCGTCCGTGGCCCTGAGGGCACTATCCAGTGGCTGCGCCTCGGCGGACGGCTCCATCGGCGCCAGCAATAGTCGCGCGCAACTTGTGCCGCATCCATTCACGTTGAGAGTGGTCGCTCAGCGGGTGCGGTAGAGACGCGTGGCGTAGGCGGGGCCGTAGTAGCGCTGCAATTCTTCCAGCGATTTTTCCGGCCGTTCCAGGCACTGGGCGATCTGGGCCTTCGAGGGCACCGCCGCCGGGTCCCAGGTGGCCGGCTTCCACAGGTTCGAGCGTAGGAACGCCTTCGGACAGTGGTAGAACACCTGCTCGATCTCGACGATGAGCGCCAGCAGCGGCCGGTGGCCCTGGACCGTCATCTGATCAAAGAAGGGTGCCTCGCGCACCAGCCGCGCGTGGCCGTTGATCCGCAAGGTGTCAGCGCGCCCGGGAATGAGATAGACCAATCCGACGTGCGGGTTGGTCAGGATGTTGCGGAAGCCGTCGGCGCGGCGGTTGCCTGGCCGCTCCGGGATGGCGATGGTGGTGTCGTCGAGCACGAGGGTGAAGCCAGGCGGGTCGCCCTTCGGGGAGACGTCGCAGCTACCGTCCGCACCCGAGGTGGCCACCAGGCAGAACGGCGAACTGCCCAGCCACCGCTTGTCGTACTCGTGCAGGGACCGCCGGTCCTTGCTGGTGACGTGGGGAATCGGCTCGCCGAGGACCTCCCGCAACTGTGTCTCTGAAGTGATCTCCGTCAGGCGTCCACTATCCATGACATCAACCGTACGCAGCACCCCCACGCACCGGTGGGCGCACAGCGATCGGTGACGTCACCGACGATGAGCACCACATCGTGCCCCATCCGCTGAAACCGGCTCATCACGAGCATCGGGACCACATGGCCGAGGTGAACATCGGCGCCGGTCGGGTCGATCCCGAACTTCACGATGAGTTGTCCGCCCGCCGCCTGGCACCGCTCGATCGTCTCGGCGAGCGTGTCGACCGAGGGCAACACGTCCACTGTGCGATCGGCAATGAGCCGGGCTTGCTGGACAGGCGACAGGTCGGACAAGTCCAGAGCACGCCGAGCATGCGTCTCCGCAAGGAGCTCGGCGACGGCGCCATCAACTGCGAGATCGGCTTGGTCGAGGATCTCTGTGGCTAGCACAATGGACCTGCTGAGTCTCGTCATAGCCGCCTTCTGTGCCTGGTCAGGGACGGCGTCAGTAGAGGCATCCCAGGAAGCGGCAGCAGGTGATCTCAGCGAGACCCTGCAGCGGCTCCAAGCCGGGGAGATGGGCCACGCCGGTCCCAGGGCGGAAGGGTGTGGATATGGCGCTGCACGAGAAACCGGTGTGGGCCGCGCAGGAGCGGTTCCTGGCCAGCGATCTGGACGATGTCCTCGCTCGCCCGGCACCCAACGAGGCAGAGCAGCGCGCGCTGGCGCTGTTTGAAACGGTGGCCGCGACCGTGCCGGCTTACCGGGCGTTTCTCGCCGAACATGGCGTCGACCCGGCGGCGGTACGGACCATCGAGGACTTCAGGGCCCTGCCGCTGCTCACCAAGGACAACTACCTGCGCCGGTATCCGATGGCGCAGCTGTGCCGCGGTGGTGAGCTGCTGGGCTGCGACATGATCGCGGTGTCCTCCGGCTCGACCGGGGAGCCCACCTTCTGGCCGCGGTCGGTGACCGACGAGTTCGCCGTGGCCACCCGGTTCGAGCAGGTCTTCCACGACAGCTTCGACGCGGCCCGCCGATCGACCCTGGCCGTGGTGTGCTTCGCGCTGGGCACCTGGGTCGGCGGTATGTACACCGTGAGCTGCTGCCGGCACCTCGCAGTCAAGGGATACCCGATCACAGTGATCACGCCGGGCAGCAATGTCGAGGAGATCCTCCGGGTCGTCACTGCGCTCGGGCCGGAGTTCGAGCAGGTGGTCCTGCTCGGGTACCCGCCGTTCCTCAAGGGTGTCGTCGACACCGGCCGGGCGCGTGGTGTGCCGTGGCCGGATTACCGCATCAAACTGGTGCTCGCTGGCGAAGTGTTCAGCGAGGAGTGGCGCACCCTGGTGGGTGAGCGGGTAGGCAGCGGTGAACCATGTTTCGATTCGGCCTCGTTCTACGGCACCGCTGATGCGGGGGTGCTGGCCACCGAGACACCGCTCTCGATCTGTATCCGCCGCTATCTCGCGGAGCATCCGGCTGCCGCGCGGGAGCTGTTCGGTCAGGCGCGGTTACCCACGCTAGGCCAGTACGATCCGCGCAGCCGGCTGTTCGAGACGCATGACGAGACGCTGCTGTTCACCGGAGACAACGGGATCCCCCTGATCCGCTACCACATCGCCGACACCGGCGGGATCACCTCATTCGACGTGATGCTGGCCTTCCTCGCCGACCACGGCTTCGACCCGATCGCCGAGCTCGGCCGGGACCACTCTGGTGCCCGGCAACGCATCCGTGAACTGCCGTTCGTGCATGTCTTCGGCCGCTCGCAGTTCACGGTGTCTTATTACGGCGCGAACATCTACCCGGAGAACATCACCGTCGGCCTGGAGCAGGCACCGATCGCGGGCTGGGTGACCGGCAAGTTCGTGATGGAATCCCGGGAGGACTCCGACCGCGACCGCTACCTCGCCGTCGCCGTCGAGCTGGCACCCGGAGTGGTCGGCAGCGAGGAGATCCGGGACCTGATATCGCAGTCGATTGCCGCCCAGCTTCGCCGGCTCAACAGTGAGTTTGCTCATTACACTCCGCGGGAACATCAGTTACCGCAGGTAACCCTGCACCCAACCGGTGATCCAGAATACTTCCCGCCCGGTGTCAAGCACCGGTACTCCCGCTAAGTCCCTGGAACTTCCTGAAATTTCGGTGAAAATTCGCAAACAGTGTAAAAGCCGCGATCGGTACCACGACTTAGCGAGTATGCGACGCCTCTGGACACTGGTGGCAACGGCGCTGCTGTGCATTGCTGGTGCAGGGAGGATCTTTGCGGTCGCTCCCATCGTGCATCCGCCCTTGACCGCGGTCGTCACGCCGACGCTTTCCCCCGCCGACCAGGCCGCTGCGGCGGCCAAGGTGAATCAGGCGATGCAGGCGATCCTGCCGAATGTACGGGTCGGCTTCGAGGTCTTTGACCGGGTGAACGGTACGGTGCTGATCAGCCAAGACGCCGACCGGCAGGTCGCCTCCATGTCGGTGGTCAAGCTGCTGATCGCGCTGGACGCACTGGCCAGGGAGAACGGGGTCACTCGGGGCAGCACCATGCCGCAGGAACTGCATCAGATGCTCGCCACCAGTGACGACCGGATCGCCAGCAAGCTCTGGACCGCTGGTGGTGGCCCCGCCATCGTGACCCGCATGGTCCGCCTGCTCGACCTCACCGGCACCCGGCCGCCCGATGATCCCGGTGCATGGGGCGAGACTCGCACCACACCGCAGGACATGGTGCGGGTTTATCGCTACATCACCGATCACCTACCCAACGCTGACCAGCACCTCGTCCTCGGTGCGTTAGCCGCCACCCTGAAGATCGCCGCTGACGGCTTCGGTCAGCACTTCGGTATTCCGGACGGCATGCCGCAGCTGCGCTGGGCGGTCAAACAGGGCTGGGGAACCAGCGGTTCTCAGGCGGTGATGAACAGCACCGGCCTGGTTGGAACGGAGTGGCGCTACATCGTGGTCATGCTCGCCTCCGCGCCGGCGCGCTCGTACGCCACGCTGCCCACGGTGGTCACCGCCGGAGCCGAGGCCTTGGCGAGCTTGGCCTGCGCGGCAGCCTCATAACCGCAATGATTCTCTCCGTTGCAAATCAATTATCGAGTCATTTGCGGCCGGAGAAAAATGCACCGAAGAAGTCGCCGACGTTGCCGACCCCGCCGCCGGTGAAGACCTGACTGGAGGCATTGCCGAGGGTTCCGAATACGGTGCCTTTGGAGGCGCTTCCGGTGGCGCCGCCGACGCTGCCGGCGACATCCTGGCTAAATACTGACAAGAGCGTACGGGCAGGCAGCAGCTCCGCGTTCTGGTCGTCGAACTCCGAGAGGTTCAGGGCAGCACACATCGAGTCCTCCTTGAGTTTATCGGCGAGGTAACAATAACGTTGGCAGATTTCCCCCGCTGTGCGGTTAGATTAGGGCGTTCCGCTTCCGCTGGCCAGTCACCCAATCGTAGGATCAGCCTGCGATCTCATCATCCTGAGTGAGAAAAATTCCTCACCGCGTACGATGTGGCTGAAACTGATTCGATCGTGGGCGGAATTTCACAACCTTCGTGTCGCGGACTGTGCAATGGTGTCCGCCGCGCACGGCCAGCCCTCGTGTTGCCGAGTTCGACAGCAGTGCTGTCGATGGCGGAACGGACAGCCCTCTTGTCGAACTCGGCAACACCAGAGCGAGCAAGTTCCCCGGCCCTTTGGGATGCTGCTGCCAGAAAGCCACCGCTGCCTGGGGTGGCTTCTCGCTACTCGGCGCCACATCCAAACCACGTGCCGGAAGCGCGGACGTGAGAGAACCGCTATGTCGGCGGGATGAACCTTGACCGCCGTTGTCGACACGGTGGGGCATGTAGTGCCGCGGGTCCGTGCCCTCGTCCTCGACGTGGGTCTGACCTTCAGTCAGACTAAGGGCATGACCGTGAAGGTTGGCATCTCACTGCCTGACGCGACGCACGCCCGCGCGTTGGAGCATGCCCGCAGCGCTGGAACCACCCTCTCCGGCCTGGTCGATGCGGCGCTCAGGGCCGAGCTGACCCGCCGCGAGTTGGCCGACCACATGGCGATGCTCGCCGAGGCCGACGACGTAAACCGGCTGCGTGAGCGTGCCGGGGCCCGCGGTCGCGCGCTATCGGTGTGGAAGACCGGGCGGTGACGGCACCGGGTCAATCCGCGCCACGCCAGGGCGACGTGCTGATCTCCAATCCATCTCCGCTGACCGGGGAACGGGAGTTGTACACCGTGGTGTCGGCGGATCTCTATAACACCGCGGGCGGTCCTACCGTGCTAGTCGCTGAAATCGAGACGGGCACCCGGTACCGGGCCACCGCGTATGCCACCGAGACCGACTACGGTGTGGTACTCGCCGACCGGGTAATCTGGCTGCCCGTCGACCTGCTCGGTGAACACTTCGGTCAGCTCACCGACGCCCAGCGCACGCGAGTGGTCGACCAGATCGTCGCCGTGCTCCGGGGTCACGGGGCGTGAGAAAGATCCGAACAGGCGAGAAGTCGATCGGATCGCTTCCCTGTGCGCGGCCGGAACCCGAAGGGTAATAACTCGATTGGCCCCGGCGGCCGGTTTCGTCATACGTCAGTATGGATGTAAGGGATCAGATAGCGCAGGGTGTGTGCGGCGTTCCTTGCGGCGGAATCGTGCCGGTCGTCGTTCTTGGCGCGGTCGGCGTGATCGGACATTCCACGAATCACCACCCAACCCGGGATGGCGCCGGAGGCCGAGGAGGTCTCGTGGCAGAACTGACTCAGCCCGCCGGCTTCCATGTCCACGGCAAGAATTTTATCGTTGTACGCATCGAGGTATTTGCGGACCTCACTGTCCCGATCCGCGATCACGGCGTCGCCTGATCCGACCAGGCCATGGAAGACACGGAAAGGAACGGTCCGTCCCGCGGATTCCGCAACGCGAAGGTGCGCAGGTTCGCCGTGGTCGGTGAAGAAGGAGTTCACCGCGTGGACCATCCAGGCAGGGGACTCGCGCTCATCGGGTCGGCGCCGAACTCCTCCGGTAGTCACTTTGCGCAGGTCGTAGTACACGACGCGGGTGGCCACGACCACGTCATCGACAGCGATACTGTGATGGATCGCCCCGCCGATTCCCACCAGGACCAGTACCGCTGGGTCGTAGTAGCGCCGCAGATTTCCTAGCGCCGTCATCGTGGCACGCTGTCCCGGACCCGAGGCCCGAGTCGCGACCACGTCGACCGCTGCTCCGGGTACCTTCACGTTACCCGTGTAAAATCGCTGCTCCCTTCTCTTCGCCTCATCCTCCTTGAGTCCGAACTCCGTCAGGACCGTTTTCGCCTCTTTGGCCAGAATCGTGACGACTCCTATTCCCCACCTGCCGCGCGGTTCCGAGGTGGCTTGCGGGTAGTGCCGGGGAGAGTGGCCGATGTTGATGCTCGCACCGTCACCGATCGCCGAACCGGTCACCTGTGTGGTTCCGCCGCACGTGACCACGCCACTGTTCTTCATGACTTTGTTCATGCGCTCTGTCCTTCCACTCCGGCAGGGAAGAAGACTTGCGGCTTCGACCCGACGGCCGACTGGTTCACTTCCGTTCTACCACCCATGTTGAGCACCCCGCTGTTGATAATATTTGTGGCTTGCTTCTCGAACATCGAGATGTCCACATCGTGGGCTTCCAGGAAATCCTTGGTTGCCTTGAGGATCCGCTGTTCGATGATCTTCATATGGTCGTAGATGGCGGTCTTGTCCAGTTGGGCGTTGTTCCAATCGTCGGCCTTCTCCACCCGGACCGCCACCTGCGCCCCGACTGTGATGCGCCGGCGGGGAATGTGGGTGCGGTCTTTGACCGCCCACCCGGCACGCGCCAGCACCACAGGAAACTCCGCCAACCGCCACAGCCGCCTGACATCTCCGGGGAGGGTGAACACGGATCGCACGGCGGAGCGGAGCACCGCACTCGTTCCATGTTCAGCGAACGCATCGATCACTTGGTAGTCGTGCGGAGTCCGAGTCAGGGCACACGCCGCGACATCAAGGCTGAGGCAGCGCCCCTTCACACTGACCCGCAACAGAACCGTAGTCACCAGCTCCCCGCCTACGATCGGCGCGCTGATCTCCAGAAAGTGGTGAGCGGTGGACCGGTGGTCATCAATGACCCGCCACAGCTCGGGCTTGCCGAGCCCGCTGCGCAGCAGACTCCGGTCGGCGCAGATGTCTGCCTCGGCAATGTAGAGCCGGTCACGCACCTCCAGCCCTGGCAGGTTCTCCGGGCCTGGGTCCGTGCCGAGCTGCTGCAGCGCCGGACGCAACTTCTCTACCAGTGCATGCGCCGCGAAAGGTGGAGTGGTGTGCTCCCGCTGCTCCATGTCCCCCATTCCCGGGCGGACGAGCTGGATTGTTATCGGCGGCAGCCAGCGGTGTATGAGCGTACCGCTGCCAATGAACGGTGATGGCTCGTCGTCGAGCACGGAGAAGTCCAGCGGATCGGCGTCCTCCTGGGGCTTGGGCCGGGAGTAGATCACGCAGGGATGCGACTGCTGCTCGTCGATAACCCGCTCCCGCCGCGTTAGGGTGGCAGGCCGGAGCGAGTCTGCGCGATATACGGCATTGAGCTGGAGCTGCCGCAGCACCCCAACCAGGACAACGGACGCTACGAGGAGGCATCCGATCGTCGTTGCCGCTGGCAGCGCTTCCCCGAGGGATGCGCCGAGCAGGATCGACACCACGATCGGCGTCTCCGCTATATATTAGAAACCGGTGAGTACTGG
>JBOHFW010000286.1:0-6134 GCA_050699835.1 Pseudonocardiaceae bacterium
TTGAGGCGGTTGGTGCTCCACGCCGGGACGGTATCGATCACAAAAAGATCATGCAGCAACGCCAGGTACGCCTCCACAGTCCTGCGGTCGATCTCAGCAACCTCGTGCAAGGTAGCCAACGGCACCACACCCGCGGTGTTCAGCGCGTAAGCCTCGAAGAAGCGACGAAGCCGGCCCGGATCGCGGCGTCCATCGAGCTGATCGACATCTCGGGTGAACAGCTGGTCCAGATAGCTCCTCGACCACAGCATGCGGCCGCGTTCGGCCCGTCCGAGCACGTCGGGAAAACCACCCTGGAGTACCAGCTCGAGGTAATCACGCAAGTCGGGAGGCTCGGCCGGGGCTCGCAGGCCCGCGATGCCAGCTGAGGCGATCCGCAGCAGCCATGGGGGGCGGCGCAGCTCGTCCCCGATGATCTCGCGCATGGTCAGCGACCCCAGGTCGACCTGAATCAACCGTCCGGTGCCAGGCCAGGTCGGCGAATCCAGGCGACCGCGCACCGACCCGGTGACGATGAACCGGCCGGGTCGCGGAACGGCATCGACAGCGCGTTTGACCGCTCCCAGGACCGACGGAACGAGCTGCCACTCATCGATCAGCACCGGCTCGGCACGGTCACGCAATGCGGCATCCGGATCAGCCTCGACGACCGCCGCCTCCCGTGGCTGGTCGAGCCGGATCACACTGCGGGCATGGCGCAGCGCCGTCGTCGTCTTGCCGCTGGCCCGCGGTCCCACCAGCAGTAACGCGGGAAACTCCGCGAGCAGATCGGTGATCAGCTCGTCGGCGAGGCGAGGCACGTAGCGGTCGCGCACCGGGCAAGGCACCTTCGCTTCCCAATTATGCAGGCAAAGTAATCCCATTATCGCAGACGTCTTGATCCCGATATCGCCGATCCCGCCCAGCCGCTCCGGCGGATACTGGGTGGCGTGGCGGGTCTCGGCTGGATCTCCTTAACCACCGACTACGGCTACTCGGACGGGTTCGTGGCGGCCTGCCATGGGGTGATCGCCCGGCTCGCCCCGCACGCGCGGGTGCTGGACGTGACGCACGCTGTCCCGCCGGGCGATGTGCGTCGTGGCTCGGTGGTGCTCGCGGACACGCTGCCCTGGCTGCCGCCGGCGGTGCACGTCGCGGTCGTCGACCCTGGGGTCGGCACCGCCCGGCGCGCGATCGCGCTGATCAGCGGCGAGGCGGTGCTGGTCGGCCCGGACAACGGGCTGCTGCTCCCCGCAGCGGCGGCCCTGGGCGGCGTGGGCGCGGCCTATGAGCTCGCCGATCCCGCTTACCGGCTGCCGGCGGTGAGCGCCACCTTCCACGGCCGTGACGTCTTCGCGCCGGCTGCTGCGCACCTGGCCTGCGGGGTGCGGCCGGACGCCCTGGGTCCGGCGGTCGATCCGGCCACGCTGGTCGCCCTGCCGGCACCAATCTGCCAGGTAGACGGCCATCAGATCCGCGCCGAGGTGCTGTCCGTCGATCATTTCGGCAACGTGGCGCTGGCCGCGGGGTCCAGCGAGCTGGACGCGATCGGGCTGCGGGTTGGTTCGTCAGCAATGCTGCGGCGCCCGGACGAAGCGCAACAGGTGCGCATCGGCACGACCTTCGCTGACGTGGTGCCGGGTGAGCTCGTCCTGCTGGTCGACTCCGCAGGACATCTCGCGCTGGCCTGCCGCGACGGCTCGGCGGCGCACCTCACCGGCCTGCGACCTGGCACCGTGATCGAGCTAATCGCCAACATCCTATGATCTTCCAGGATGGCGATCATGAACTGGGCTCAGTGCGTGAAGTGGCGGGTTCCGGTGAGGTAGAGCGGCACTCCGGCGGCCTGCGCGGCGGCGATCACCTCGGCGTCGCGGATCGACCCCCCGGGATGCGCCACGGCGCGGACCCCGGCCTCGAGCAGCAGCTCCAGCCCGTCGGGGAAGGGGAAGAACGCGTCGGAGACGGCCACCGAGCCGGTCGCCCGCTCACCGGCTCGGCTGACCGCGAGGCGGGCCGCGTCGACCCGGTTCACCTGACCCATTCCGATGCCGACAGTGGCCTGATCAGCGGCGAGCAGGATCGCGTTGGAACGCACCGCACGGCAGGCTCGCCACGCGAAAGCCAGGTCAGCCAGGGCCGCCCGGTCCACCGCAGCGCCGGTGGCCAGCGTCCAGGACGCCGGATCATCGCCGGGAGCGTCGAGAGCGTCCCTGGTCTGCAGCAACAGCCCGCCCGAGAGCGCTCGGAACTCGACACCACCGCGCTGCGGAGGCGAGGCCAGCAGCAGGCGCAGGTTGCGCTTGCGAGTCAACAGCTCCAAGGCGCCGGGCGCGTATGACGGAGCCACCAGCACCTCGGTGAACACCGTGCTGATCTGCTCGGCCAGCTCGACGGTGACCTCGCGGTTGCACGCGATCACCCCGCCGTAGGCGCTCACCGGGTCGCCGGCGTGCGCCCGGCGGTGCGCGTCAGCGACGTTCCCAGTGGGCGAGACCGCGATGCCACACGGGTTGGCGTGCTTGATGATCGCGACGCAGGAGCTGTCGTGGTCATGGGTGGCCCGCCACGCCGCATCGGCGTCGACATAGTTGTTGTAGGACATCTCCTTGCCGTGCAGCTGTTCTGCATGCGCCAGGCCGCCTGAGGCACCCGCGCTGTACAGGGCGGCCCGCTGGTGCGGGTTCTCGCCGTAGCGCAATACCGCGGTCTGCCGCCAGGAGGCACCGACCCAAGCCGGGAACCCGTCGTGCTCGGAGGCCGACCCCAGCCAGGACGCCACGGCGATGTCGTAGTCGGCAGTGTGCCGGAACGCGGTGACGGCCAACGCCCGCCGCTGCACCCCGGTGAACCCCCCGGCGCGGACCGCGTCGAGTACATCGCCGTAGGCCGCCGGGTCCACCACCACGGCCACCGACGCGTGGTTCTTCGCGGCACCGCGCACCATCGCCGGCCCGCCGATGTCGATCTGCTCGACGCACTCGTCAAAACCCGCGCCGGAGGCCACGGTGGCCTCGAACGGGTACAGGTTGACGACCAGGAGCTCGAACGGCGCGATGTCCAGCGCGGCCAGCTGGGCGGAGTGCTCGGGCTTGCGAGTGTCGGCGAGCAGCCCGGCGTGCACCCGGGGGTGCAGAGTCTTGACCCGCCCGTCCAGGCATTCCGGGAAGCCGGTGAGCTCCTCGATCCGGGTCACCGGGACGCCCGCCTCGGCGATCGCGGTCGCCGTCGAACCGGTGGAGACCAGCTGGACCCCGGCCGCGTGCAGCCCGCCCGCCAGCTCTGCCAAGCCGGCTTTGTCCGACACGCTCACCAGTGCCCTGCGCACCGGCCGACGATCGTCTGCGGTCATGGAATCGACACCTTTCGTCCGGTGACGGTGCACCCGTGGCGGGCCAGGTCGGCGATCACGTCCACCAGCAGCCGCCGCTCCACGATCTTGATCCGCTCGTGCAGTTGCTGCTCAGTGTCGTCGGGGAGCACCTCGACGGCGCGCTGGGCCACGATCGGGCCGGTATCCACTCCGGCGTCCACCAGGTGCATGGTCGTGCCGGTCACCCGGACGCCATGCGCCAGCGCGTCGGCCACCGCGCGCGGGCCGGGGAACGCGGGCAGCAGCGCGGGGTGGCTGTTGAGAATGCGCGGGCCGAAGCAGTCCAGGAACGCTGGACCCAACAGCTTCATGAACCCAGCGGTGACAACCAGATCGGGCTGATGCGCAGCGACCGCCTCGGTGAGCGCAACGTCCCAGCGAGCCCGGTCGGGCTGCTGGCCGAGCTCGACGCGAAAGGTGGGCAGCCCGCGCTCTTCCGCGCGCCGCAGCCCACCCGTGCCAGCCCGATCCGCGCCCACCGCCACCACATAGGCGGGATAGTCAGGCCCGACAGCATCCAGCAAGGCCTGCAACAACGTCCCCACACCAGACACCAGCACAACCACCCGGGTGGGCACCGGCACCCGAATCCGATACACGCCATCCCTCCTACCGCGTTCTGGAGACAAACTGCGGTAATCCCGCCACCGTTCTAGCGCAGTCTGTCCCCAGAACGCGGTCGACCGAGGTGGGTGAGGGGCTTGACGGCCTGGTGAAGGGCGACGATGCCGCCGGTGAGGTCGCGCCAGGCGACGTCGGTCCAGCCTGCGGCGGCGACCCGCTGAGCCAGCGCCTGCTGGGTGGGCCAGGCCCGGATGGACTCGGCGAGGTAGACGTAGGCCTCCGGATTACTGCTCACTCGTCGGGCCACCACGGGCAGCGCGCGCATCAGATATTCCAGGTAGACCGCGCGAAACACTAGCCAGGTAGGGGTGGAGAACTCGCACACGACCAGCCGCCCGCCTGGGCGGGTGACCCGAGCCATCTCGGCCAGCGCGGCGTCGAGGTCCGCCACATTGCGCAGCCCGAAGGAGATCGTGACGGCGTCGAAGGCCCCATCAGCGAAGGGCAGGGCCAGCGCGTCGGCTCCGACCAGCGGAACCTTGCGATGCCGACCCGCACGCAGCATGCCCAGGGAGAAGTCCGCGGCCACGCACCACGCTCCGGCGCGGGTGAACTCGACGCTGGACGCCGCGGTGCCCGCAGCGAGATCGAGCACCCGTTCCCCGGGTCGGGGGGCGATCGCCGCCTTGGTGCACCGCCGCCACCGCCGGTCCTGGCCGAACGACAGCACGGTATTCGTCAGGTCATACCGGCGGGCCACCGCGTCGAACATCGCCGCGACTTCGCGAGGGTCCCTATCCATCCCGGCTCTCGACATCGCGTCACCCTAGGCGTTGGCCGCCCTTCAAGTACCGCCAACCCACCGTGTGGGCGCCCTCAACCGCTGCCAACCCCGCCCCGATCCCCAGTGGGATACCGGGCCAGCGCACTGCCCACTCCCCGACGGTCGCGTCGCGGACGGTGACCAGCCAGATCATGGCGCAGATCCGCAGCCGGTTCGGGGCGCGGATGATCTCGTCAAGACAGGCTCGACACACGACCCCCTCACCGGACTGGGCGAGCGAAAACGCTGGCCTCATTCACACCATGGCGACGGGTCCTGAAAGGATTGCGGAATGCATTCGTTACTGTTCTACGACTACGTGAACGATATTGCTGAACGTCGCGCGCCCTTTCGCCGGGCGCATCTGGCGCTGATCGGAGAGAGCCACGAACAAGGCGCCCTCCTGATGGCCGGCGCGCTCGCTGAACCTGTCGACGGTGCCGTGTTCGTATTCACCACCGACGACCGCTCGATCGTGGAAGACTTCGTCGCGAGGGATCCCTACGTGCGGGAGGGATTGGTAACGTCCTGGTGGATCCGGCCCTGGAACGTCGTCGTCGGCTAAACGGGTACGGGTAGCTAGCCGGTGCCATGTGCGGCTGAGCTTGTGATTGGACCTCGGCTTCGGCGCTCTCGGCGCGATGCTGGGCGATGTGGTGAAGATCGAGAACGCAGATCCCGCACCACTCAGTACTCGACCCGATCGGGGTTAGCCAACCAGGCGTCGAACGGCTCGGTCCGGTTGGGCACCGGAAACGCCTGGACCGGCATGGCCCAGGTTCCCCGGTCGCGGGCGAAGAGCTCGTGGAACTTCCGGTCGTCGAACCCGCCGCGGGCCGCGTCGTACCGATCCGCGGCGTAGACCACCCGATCTACCCGCGCCCAGAGCGCGGCGGCCAGGCACAGCGGGCACGGCTCGCAGGAGGCGTAGAGGGTCGCGCCGGCCAGCGAGAAGTCACCCCGGGCGGAGCACGCCGCGCGGATCGCCAACACCTCGGCGTGCGCAGTGGGGTCGTTGTCCCGGGTGACCCGGTTCTGCCCGATGCCCGCCAGCGCGCCGGCCGCAACGACCACCGCGCCGAACGGCCCACCCTCCGGCACGTTTCGGACGGCGAGCTCGATCGCCGCGGCCAGCCACTTCTCATCCAGTGACATCGGCGGCTCAACTCCCTCGGTAGGTCGAGTAGGCGAATGGGGAGATCAGCAGCGGGCCGCGTTGAACGAAGCAGGATCGCGGCCAGCAGGCTGAAAGCAGATGAGCACGATGGCTCGAGGGGGCCCGGGCGCCCCCGAGACGATCACCCGGGCATTCCCTCGAAGTGCCCGCTCGCGCAGTTCACTTTCGCGCGTCGCGGGTGCTCGGTCTCATAGCTGGGCGCCCCGGCGCTGGTACCC
>JBOHFW010000287.1:0-3995 GCA_050699835.1 Pseudonocardiaceae bacterium
GTGTGCTGGGGTGGTCATACGTGGCGCTGGCCAGCTTTGCCGTCGTCTATCTCGGCGAGCATTACCTCATCGACGTTCTCGTCGGGCTTGTCGTGGCCGAGGCGGTCCGGCGCGCGGAGCCTGTGGTGAGTCCCTTCGCGCGTCAACTGGCTCGCGTCCTCGAACGCATCGCCAGCACCGAGTGGCGCCCTCAGGCGTGAAGCAAGCGCAGCAACGCC
This sequence comes from Pseudonocardiaceae bacterium, assembly GCA_050699835.1. Classification (GTDB taxonomy): domain Bacteria; phylum Actinomycetota; class Actinomycetes; order Mycobacteriales; family Pseudonocardiaceae. The sequence goes on from JBOHFW010000287.1 coordinate 219, forward strand.
CGCTCCAGTTTCGCACGCGCCTGCTCATCGACGAGAGCGCACGTTCCCACTCGGCGCACCGCCGTCAGGATCGTCCGGCCCTCGGCGTAGTGCTCCAGCACTCGAGGATCCACATAGGACGCTCGGGCCACCGCGCGGGTGTTGCCCAGGTGCTCGGCTACTTCATCCAGTGCGGCATTGATCGTTCGAGCCCGGGTGCGCTGTGAGGTGGGTATGCCATCAGCGGCGCTCCCGGCGAGCGCGACCGCGGCCGGCGAGAGTATCCGCTGCCGTTGGGCGTGACCCGTTGCAACCGCATACCGACCGGATACCCAATCCCCGCATGAAGTTCACCGACTCAGGGAAGGTCTCCTGGCGTGACTCGACGTGAGATGGGCGGCCATGCGGAGTCGCCAGCCCAGATTCCAGCCCGCGGATGGCGGCAGGTCCTCCAGCGCGCGATGCGTAAGAGCCAGGAGCACAACACCTCGCTGCTGGCCGCTGGGGTGGCTTTCTTTGCGTTCCTGGCCTTGTATCCAGCGTTGATCGCGTTGATCGCGTTGGTCACGCTGGTGGCGCTGGCAGCTGACCCGAATCAGATCACTCAGCAGGTCAACAGCTTCACCGTGGGACTGCCGCCCATCGCCCGTCAGCTGATCTCCGATCCGCTGACCACGCTGACCCGCAGTAGTGGCGGGACACAGGCGCTCGGGCTGGTGATCTCGCTGCTGGTGGCCCTGTGGAGCGCCTCGAGCGGGACCTCGAGCCTGATGACGGCGGTGAACCTGGCCTACGACGAGAGGGAGGGTCGAAGCTTCCTGAAGTTCCGGGCGATCGCGCTGCTGCTGACCTTGGGCGCGATCGTGTTTCTTATCCTGACCCTAGCGCTGATCGCCGTCGTGCCGGTGGTGCTGAACTTGGTGCCCCTGGGCCCAGTCGGGCTGGTGCTCGCTCAGACGCTGCGATGGGCGTTGCTCTTCGCGCTGATCATTATCGGGCTGGCGGTGATCTACCGGGTGGCTCCGGACCGGAACCCCCCGAAGTTCCGCTGGGTCACCTTCGGCAGCGGCGCAGCAGCGCTGCTGTGGTTGCTCGGCAGTGTGGGCTTCAGCCTTTATGTGAACTTCTTCGGCAACTTCAACAAGGTCTATGGGGCGTTGGCCGGGGTGATCGTGCTGCTGCTGTGGCTGTATCGCACGCCAAGAGCTCCCTCGCCGTCCCGTTAGGATGTTGTGGTGCGCTGGGCGGGTGGTGGTGCTGTCGTCGCGCTGCTGCTGGTCGTGACGGTGGTGCGCATCGCGGTCGATGAGCCTGGGTACGGCATCGCGTTCTATGCGCTCATTCCGATCGTGATGGCCGCGTTCTTGTTCGGCCGTGTGGGTGGCCTGGTCACGGCTGGGGTGGCCAGTGTCGTCTATCTGGCCAGCGAGTTGATCAGCCCGTCGCAGACGGTGAGCGGGACGGAACTGTGGCTGGCGGCGGTCAATCGATCCGCCATCTACTTCATTGCGGCGGTGACGGTCACCGTGCTGCTCAAGCGCGAACGAGGACTCCGCAGCCGGGTCGAGCAGCAGCAGCGCCAGCTTGACGAGCTGAGATCGATACGGGAGGCACTGACTCCCACGCAAATCCCGGCCCGGCCGGGGCTGGAGGTAGCGACCTCCTTCATCCCGGCCGAGGGGCTCGTCGCGGGCGACTTCTTCCTGGTGGCCCCCGGTCCGATGAACAGCACGACAATCGTCGTCAGTGACGTGGCAGGCCATGGTTTCGAGGCGGCCCGGCGGGCGTCTTACGTCCGGGCCGTCCTCGCGACGTATGCCGCATACACCAGTGACCCGGCTCAGTTGTTGCAGCTGGCGAACACGGCGCTCACCGAGCGTCCCAGTCCGGAAGGCATGTTCGTCACCGCGGTGTGCGTGAACATCACGGCGCTCGGTGGAGGGCTGCGTTGGGCATGTGCGGGGCACCCCCCGCCCGTGATGCTCGACAGCGGTGAAGAACTCGATGGTGGGCGTCGCAGCCTGCCACTTGGCTTGATCTCTGGAGATCTGCGCCTCGAAGCGGGCTCGCTCACGCTGCAGACAGGAGCGGGATTCGTCTTGTTCACCGATGGATTGACCGAAGGACGCTCAGCGAATCGCGATATCTCGATGCCACTGGCGGTGTTCGGCGAGGAACGGGTCCGCAAGGTTCTCGTGGCCAATCGGGACTCCGCACCCCGGGTCGTGTCCGGCGCGCTCAGCACATCGGTTCTGGACTTCGCCGGTGAGGCATTGGCTGACGATGTGTGCATTATCGTGTGTCGCCTGAGCGCGGTCAGCTCGGCCTTGACCGACCAAGAACACAAGCGCGAAGCGTCACCGAGGGCAACGTTCCCAATCAGCCCCAGCGTTGGGGTTATCGCCCCGGCCAGACAGCCTAAGCCACCCAATGGCATCCAGTGGGCACAGCGGATGATCTCGACCCGTTGCGGGAGCAGGTGACAAATCACGCGTGTGAGAGCTCCCCGGACTTCGGGTACTGAGCATCGGCGTGGTCACTGACAGCGACAGCCTGCACCGCATATCCTTCCCCGACGACGTGCCGTCTCCCCGGTCAGATCCGCGCTTCAGCACACCCTTCTTACCCCCGCTGAACAGGCCAGCGCGTTGTCCACAAGATCGGTTGACAGGCACCTGCAGACGATGGGGAGGACGTCATGGGGAGGGCCAGAGTGTCACCGGTAGCTCGCGGCGCCGCGCTGGTATCGGGGACGATCGGGGTGCTGATCGCTGCTGCGCCGACGGCGACCGCAAGTCAGGCCGCGATCGTGGACGGTGGCACCGCCCGTATGCTGCCGACCGGCGACGGGTATGTGCGCGCAGCGCCGATCCCCGCCGACGCGGTGAACTACGTTGCCCTGGGCGACTCGTATTCCTCGGGAGTCGGCACCGGCGTCTACGACCCAGCGAGCGGGGACTGTGCCCGCAGCCCGCTGTCCTACCCGCCGCTGTGGGTCGCGGAGCACCGCACCGCCAGTTTCGAATTCGTCGCCTGCTCCGGTGCCACCACCGACGATGTGCTCGCCGGCCAGGTCCCGGCCCTGAACATCGGCACCGACCTGGTGACGATCACCATCGGCGGGAATGACGCGGGATTCGGGCCCGTGCTGGTGACCTGCACGTTCGCGCCGAGCGACGACACCTGCGTGGATGCGGTTGACGCCGCGGAGGCCTTCGCGCGGTCAGAGTTGCCGGGCCGGCTGGCCCGAACCTACGCCGCGATCCGCCAGGCCGCGCCGCGCGCTCAAGTGATCGTGCTGGGCTACCCGAGGCTGTTCGACCTCGCGCCGAGCTGCGGCGACCCACTGGTGCCGAACCTGACGCGGCGGGGGAAGCTCAACGAGGGCGCCGACGTGCTCAACACCGTCATCCAGAAGACGGTCAGCCAGCGACCTGGGTTCAGTTTTGCGGATGTGCGGGGGCGGTTCGCCAGCCACGGGGTGTGCTCGGCCGATCCGTGGATCAACGGTCCGAGCGTGCCGCCGTCCGTGGGTCGCTACCACCCCAACCAGACGGGCTATCGCGCCGGTTACCTCGACGCGCTGGACGCCGAAACCGCGCGAGGCGTCGCAGCCGCCTGAGGAATGTCTTTTTTCCACCGCATGGTGGTGGAGCTTTCGTCGGACGTGGAAACATGAAGTGAGTTTCTTCGGCCGAAGGAGACGTCGTGCCTTTCGCGCATCCAGCGGATCGAGCTGATGATCAGGACCAGCTCCGCCCAGAACACAGGCCTACCGCGCTGCGCATGCTGCTGGGT
>JBOHFW010000288.1:0-4534 GCA_050699835.1 Pseudonocardiaceae bacterium
TACTCTAGCACAAACACTTTTTACGTCAACATTGGGGCTGATATTCCGCCAAGCGGCTGCGTCTCCGAGGCCAGCCGAGGGGCCTACACTCGGGTTATCGGTACGCATAACCGACCGAGCGGGAGGCGCCTGATGCCCGGATACCGGGAGATCGCAGCGGAGCTACGCGCAGCGATCGAACGAGGCGACTACCCGCCAGGAGCCACCCTCCCGCGCGTGGTCGACCTCGCAAGCCAGTACGGGGTGAACGAGACCACCGCGCAACGCGCCATCACGGTCCTGCGCACCGAGGGGCTCGTCGCGCAGACCCGACGCAGGGGCGCCGTCGTCCGGGACCGCACACCCGTCCGGCTGCCCGTCGCCCGTTACACCGACGCGACCCCCGAAGCTGGACCCTGGGAAATCGCGTGCGCCCAGCATGGCCTCGACGGCTGGACCGAGGTCACCAGCGTAGACGAGCAACCGGCAGACGAGACGGTGGCCCGCGAACTCGGACTTGAGCCCGGGACCACCGTGATCCGGCGTGGGAACCGGATGCGCATCGGCGACCAGATGGCCCAGCTGCAGGAGACCTGGCTACCGCTGTCGCTGTTCGCAGACACCCCGCTGGCCGCGCCGGAGAAGGTCACGGGCGGCATCTACCGCGGCCTGGCCGACGCCGGCCATCCCCCGTCTGTCGCCGATGCGGTAGTCACCGGGCGCATGCCGACCCAGGAGGAAGCCGACGAGCTGGACCTGGACCTGGGGTCGCCGGTGCTCGACATCCGGCGGACTGCCCGCGACCGAGGCGGCCGGGCTGTGGTCCATGTGCACATCGTGGTGTCGGCTGACCGCGTGAGCCTGGCCTACCGGCAGTTGCTGTAACCGTTCCCGGGCGCGCGCTGGTGGTGAACACTGGAACCGTGGACCGTGACGGCGCCGTGCTGCTGCTGGAAGTGATCCTGTTCGACCTCCCGCGGTTGCCCGGGGCGAACTGCATCGGGCGCCACGAGCTGTACGACGAGCTGCCCGGTAGACCGAGCCCCGACGAGCAGCGGTCTGCCGAACCTGCCCGGCGCGGGCCGCGTGCCCGGAATCGCTGTCGAGCCGACCTGCGGAAATGAAGATCCCGGTTGCAGGATAACCGCTGGTCAGGGGCCACTTTTCACAAGATCACCGGTAGTGGGCAAGTCGGACACCCCCGCTAGCTCCACTGCATCGCTCGCCCGAAGCACGAGCCATTGCTACGGGCGTACCTGAACCAAGGCGTGGGTGCCGTTGGTCCGCCATTGCTCGCCGGTGGAGTCCAACCTCGAGAGCACTGGTTCGGCGAGGCCGACAATGACATCTGACTTGAGCGTGCGCAGCGCGGCGACCCGCCCTGGGAAGTAGCGGGTCAGGGAGGCGAAGGGGGCCGTGGCCGGCCAGTGGTAGTCGCCGACGAGCCGACGATAGTTCAGATCGCCCTTCATGATCGTGAATGATGCCGGGCCGAACTGCGCGGCGAGATCAGCTGGCATGTGGTGATAGGACAGTGGCGCGCAGGAGAAGGCGTGGGCGCAGACGGCGAGTTGCCCGGTCTGCAGGGCATGCCACAGGCGACCCCCCACTCCGGCTGCCTGGCCCGAGGCGCGCAGGAGCCGGCGCAGGCACGCGATCAGGTCGGCGGTAGTCGCGTCGGAGACGTAGTAGGGATAGGGCTTGACGTGCAACACCACCGTGGTGGCGTGGCCGCTGGACAGCAGGTAGTCGATGAGGACCAGGTCGGGCAACAGTTCGCGGCCGGCGTTGTCCGCGACCAGGCAGATCTGCCCCGGCGGCCGGTCAGCCAGCGTTGCCCACAGCAGTGCGCTGTCATCGGCCACCAGGTCTGCCCGGTCGGGGGTGGACGCCCCCGAGGTGGCCAGGATGGTGAATCCGAGGTCGGCCCGGTTGCCCCACAGCGACGCATGCAGCAGCGCTGCGCCCCGTTCCTTGACCGGCAGCGACAACACCCGGTCCAGCGCCGCGAGTTCCGTGCCGAGCGCAGTGTCCTCCAGTTCAGCGTTCTTGAATGGTTCGAAGGGATCAAGTCCGGCCCAGGGACCGCTCTCGAAGAATCCGATGGCGTCGAGAAGCTTGCGGTAGAAGTAGCTCTCGGCCCAGAGAAATGGGACGTCGATCCATCGTTGGCCGAAATAGTCACAGCCCCAGCGATCCCACACCTCATGATCGTGCGCATGGCGGCCGAGCGGCACGATCACGCCCGCGGCGGATCCCCGCGCTAAGAGGTCAAGAGCGTGGTCCCGATCAGGGGGATACGGAAAGGCGTCGCGTATCCGCTGCACGAGTGCGGGATGCCGCCGATGAAAGACATCCCAGGCGAAAGATCCGGGCACATTACTGAGGATCGGCGGCGCATCCGGAATCAACTCCCGGTGAAATCCGTCAGCCATCTGCCGTCTTGGCCAGCAGCGCGTCGATGACGTCGTCGCCAGTTGGCGGTGAGTGCTGAGTTGGTGCGCCTGCCGCGAGCAAGGCCTCAACCGTCCCCAGGTAGTCGCCGTCCTCAGCACGGTTGTTCTGCAACCCCCATAAGGCGCAGTCCAGCGGCGTGGGCCCTTCCGCGTCGAAGGCGCAATCGTGCAGGTCCGCGCCGCGTGCGATCAGCAGCCGCACGGTCTCCGTGCGACCGTGCATGGCGGCCTGATCGAGCGGGGTGAAGTTGCTCCAGCCGCGGGTGTCGGCAGGCAGGCCGCTGTCGAGCAGCGCCTGCACCACGTCGGTTCGACCGAGCAAGGCGAACTGACCGAGGATCCAGCCGTAGTCCTTACCGGCCGGATTGCCGAGCGCAGGTGGTGCCGCGCGAGGAAGTCGCACCGATTCGCCGCGCGCGACGGCCAGCACCGCGGCGTCGACGGGGTCGAGGTCCGCAGTCGCGCCACGCGAAGCGAGCAGCTCGTAGGCGGCCAGATGGCCGCAGCGTGCGGCCAGCGCGAGCGGCTGGCGGCCGACGTCCCAGCGATGCCACGGCAGGTTCAGGTCGGCGCCGGCGTCGAGCAGCAGTTGAGCGCAGCGACGGACGTCCGCCGGCGAGCCGATCGTGCGGCGTAGGAGCACCACCAGCGGCAGCAGCCCGCTGGCCTCGGCGGTCGCCGCCGCGGGATCGGCGTGCAGGAGTGCCGACAGCGCCGGTGCGTCGGCGAGCACGAGCGCGCGCTCGATGCCTTCCAGCCCACCGGCCTGCACGTAGCGAACAAGCTTTGGCCAGCTGCCGAAGCCGTATTCGCGAGCGAGTTCGTGCTGCGCAGCGCTCAAGGCGATCCTGCGGTCGCGTTTGCGCCTCTTAGCCTGTTTGCGCAGGTGCACAAGAGATGGGCGCTCAGGAAGATTGGGCACGTCGAACCTCCGTCTGCCCGGGTCCGCGTTCACGGGCTGAGGTCCGTCGGCTGCCCTGCGGTGCTGCTCGCCGGTGGGATGATCCCTTCCCCACGGAGCGGGTGCGCCCAACGACGCGCCGCGATTACATCACCCCGCGGGTGGCAAGCACGGCCATTGTTCACCCTGAAGCTCATGATGCCCAGCAGGCTCACCCTGGACCTGGACGCTCGCGACGTCATGCCGGTCACCCTGCTGGCTGTGGATCAGGGCTGGCCAGGGCCTTTCTCCAGCCGGGCATCAGCCCTGGGCATGCAACTTGCCGACGACCTTGATCACCAGCTCTTCCCGGGTGCCAAGGTGACGCGCGAGATCGGCCAGCGCCAGGGCCGAGGGAGCGCCCGGATGCCCGTGGCGTTTACCAGCACGCTCGGGAGCCCTGGTCAGGTGGGCGGGCTCGGCTAGGGCATCACTGAGGCCCAGGAGACCTGGATCCACTGCCACGCGATGGACCACAACGGTGCGCTCGGGGTCAACATCGACGTGCGCGCCAGGCGCACGCCCGATCGCACCGCGCTGCTGTGGCCGGGCGGGTCCATGAGCTACGGCGAGTTGCTGGGCCGCGCCCACGCAGTCGCCGCACGGCTGGGCGAGGTCAGGCCCGGCGACCTGGTGGCCGTGATGATGGACAAGGGGTGGGAGCAGGTCGCCGCGGTGATCGGTGTCAGTCTGGCCGACGCCGCTTACCTGCCGATCGACACCATCCAGCCCCCGGCGTTCCGAGGCCAGGTACTGGCCGGCGCCGGCGTGCGGGAAGTGCTGACTCAGTCCTGGATTGACCAGGCCACAGCCTGGCTCACGCAGCTGCGGGTGACCGCCGTTGACCGGCTTGAACCGCTCACGATGACCGTTCCCGGCCCAGCCCGCGGCGTAGCCAAGGACAACCTCGCCTACGTCATCTACCACGACGGCTTCACGGTCGAGCAAGATACGCCAAGCCGGCGGGTGACTCATGTCGCATCGGGCTGGTAAAGGCATTTGTAAGCGCTTTGCGCGGTGTCGGACTGCCGCAAGCCCTGGGCGATCGCTGACTGGCGCGTCATCCGGTCGATCGCGATCGTGGTCCATCCATGACCATCTTCGTCGCTGAGGTGGATCAGCAGGGTGTGCTGATCGTGCTCGACACGCAGCCGATGCC
>JBOHFW010000289.1:0-8837 GCA_050699835.1 Pseudonocardiaceae bacterium
CCGCAGGGCCGGATCAGGCCGGCGATCGCGGCGGTACCGGCGACCAGCGCGCAGACGACGGCGGCCAGCGCGGGATCCGCCGTGACCGTCACCGGAGTAGCGACCAGCGCCAGGATCGCCCCGAGAACACCGTGGGTGCCGGCGATCACTCCGGCCACCCAGCCCGCGTCACCAGGCTGGTCGATTCCGTGCCGAGCGGCCACTGCAGCGGCGCCCCGGGCCACCAGCACGCCGCCCAGCAGAGTGGGCAGTAGCGGTAGCACGCCGAGCGGGGACCCGTCGATCATCAGCGGGACGTGGTGGGTGAGCAGCCAGCCCACCGCGCCCAGCCGAGCCACTCCGGCCACCGAACTGTCGGCCCCGGCGGCCGCGGTGAGCATGGCGAGCACGGCGACGGCGGCCAGGTAGATGGCCAGCGCGGGCAGGCAGGCCGCGCCGATCAGCGCACCCCAGCCAGGGCGGGCGCCTGTTGGGTCACGGGACGCCGGTGCCAGCAGGACGTTCACAGCCTCCACCCTCGCAGCCGGGTACCGTCATCGTGACGATCACCCGGCCGACGCGCCCCGGATGTAACCGGATCGGAGTACCGCGCCGGCCCAGCGCGGCGCCAGCTCAGCGGCACCAAGTTGGTAACGGTTAACGACCCTCCGCAGCCGGGTTGGTAGCTCTTGAAGAGCGACCAACTGGGTGGGTTACTTAAGTGGGGATATCGGGCAGGCCTGGGTCGTACTCGGGGTAATGGTGTGGGCAGACCCACAGGAGCTCTCCAGCCGGCGCTTGAACCCGGCGCAGACCGCCGAAAATGCGTCCGGGATCGTTACGGAATAGCAGTGCGCGGAAACTGCGTAGTGCGTGACCTTCGGCGGGGCTGAGCTGGTTTTTTTGGGATGCGTGCGGGTCGATATCGCGCTCATACTCAGCTACCTGCTCGGGTAGCTTGTCGACCAGAGTTTTCATGAGTTCGATTTCGTGTTTGGCATGCTCGATCTGTTCTTTGGACATTTCGACGCCTGCGACAGCGGCGGCTATCGGCACGGCCACCCTGAGTGTTGTGAGAACCAGGTGGGCGTAGGGCGCGACGTCGACCAGCCAGCTCTTCGATTGATGGAGGTGATAGGTGGCATCTGGCCAGGTGTGCCAGTGGCCGGGGTGCTCGCACCACAGCACCAAGGTATAGCGCTCCTCATAAAACTTGATCTTGCGCAATCCCGTCCGGCGTTGGGGCGCCAGCGTGAACAGGCGAGGGCAGTCGGTCACCTCGGTGGCCAGCGTCTTGATGATTGTGCGCACGGAGTCCGCGGTCTCGGCGCTGAGACGCTGAACCTGCCCGACGCCATCAGACAGGGAGCTGATCTCGCGGTGCAAGCGTTCGAGTTCTGGTTTCAGGCTTGGTTCGGCTACGGCGAATCCGGTGAGCAACTGGGAAACGTCGTGGTCGGTAAGGCATTGGAGGCAGCTGTGACTGGTTCCGCCGCGTTCCCGATAGCGCAGGAGGCCGGAGAGCGAGAACTCGCCATCGCAGGAGCTGCCGTCGGGACGTCGACTAGGGCAGGGAATGAGCAATTGGTAGTCGAGACCGGGCCAGCGCTTTCTCATGAGGTATTCGACGCTATCGCGGAGCACATTGAAGAGCATGTCCGGCGATGGTGCTCGCACCTCAATAACCAACCGGGTGTCGGCCCGCAGCTCCAGCAGCGCTTCGGAGGCGTAATCGGCGATGGGATGGCGCAGGAAGACTCCGCTGCGCCAGTGTTTGCCGATTGAGGCATCATGATGACGTACCGTCAACCACGCGATCAAACCGGGGGCTGGCTCTATGAGCTTACAGATCAGTGAGATCGCGCGGATGCCATCGGGTACCGGCGTGCGGACCTCCCACGGCAGTTCGGGCCGCTTATGCGGAACGAGTTGGGCAACCAGACTTCGGTCCTCGTCATCGTCCATGCGGTAGGAGACGTCGAACTTCTCCATCAGACGCAGAAAGTAGGGGTGATAGCGGGTCGGGTACCCGGATCCGTCCGGCCGTTCCCGCCAGATGTCCTTCAAACGGACATGATCGAGGACTCCTTGCGTCTGCCGCGTCGGCCGATCTTCGAGTACGCGACTGATGGCCTTGGTCAGCCATTCGGGATTAAGCACGACGAGGTCGCGCAGGCCTTCGTCGTCGCCGTAGTAGATCACCTGACCGAGATCGTGCAGCAGGGCAACCAGCGTGCCGACTTGGCCGTCGGTAACGCCACAGCGTTTGCATACGGCAACGAACTGCTCATAAGGGATCTGCGGCTCGGACTTCGCGAGTGCCCGGATCTCTTCCCTGGCCGCGATCCAGCGCCGGCTGAGCAACTGCCCCATCTGCGGCAGACCGGCAGCTTCACCAGCGATCATCGTGCGAAGCTCGCCGATCCCGTTGCCGCTCAGATTGTCGACGGCACATTGACCCGCCAGCATTCCTGGCAGTGTCCGTTGCAGTTGGGGGAAATCAAGCTCGGGCTGGCGCTCATCGCTGTGCGTCGCTACCACAATGGCCCGGCACTCTGAGCCGACACGAAGCCGGATACGGCGCAGCCACCCTTCTACTTCATTTTGTTCTTGACCCTCGCGGGCGTTCCACACCATGAGATACAGGGCTCGGCGGCTGAAAAAGAACTGGTGGGTGATCCGGTACACCTCTTGCCCGCCAGAATCCCACGTCCAAATCGTCATGTCCACATCTCGACCAGGATGACGCAGGATCAGGGGATGGATCTCGATGCCATGGGTGGTCTCACGGTTCGCCACGAACGGGGAACCGCGAGCAGCGAGGCGACCAACGAGGTTTTACCAACATTGCCCTCGCCGACCAGCAACACCTTCGCCTCGAACTGCGCGACTCCATCGTCCAGACTGGCCAAATACGCGGCCAGTGCGTCAGAACCGCGACCGATCAGTTCGGGAAACGGGTGGGGTAATGGGTTACCGATAAGGTCAAGTCTGAGCCCGTTCCTCAGCAAGGGCGCTAACCCGGGTGGCAGGACAATCAGCTGATTGTCACGGAGGTACAGCTCCTGGAGGTTGATGAGCTGATTGATCTCGGGTGGCAGGCTGGTCAGATGATTGTCACGGAGGTACAGCGCCTGGAGGTTGATGAGCTGATTGATCTCGGGTGGCAGGGTGGTCAGCTGATTGAAACTGAGGTTCAGCGTGTGGAGGCTGGTGAGCTGGGTGATCTCGGGTGGTAGGGTGGTCAGCCCTCGGTGAGTGAGGTCAAGCCTTCCCTGTCGGCTGGCCCACCGAAGGTCGTCAATCTCCATTTCCGCCAGACTCCCATCACCGATGCATGGATGCTCCGCATCGAACCAGACGCTGTGACGCCGGCGGAGGGTGAGCCTCTCCGCTGCGCCCTGAGAGCGACCGGTCGGGATTAAGCCCTGCTCGGCCAGCTTGGATCCCTCGTCGTCGCGCGGAGTCATTCCTGCGACGGGCTGGCCTGTCCAGTGCGGTCACGGCGTTGTCGGGGTTCATCAGACTACGACGATCGAGCCTATGCGGTGGGTTAGCTCAGCCACCGCGGTCAGTCGCACATGTGGTTCAGCGAAGCGGCGTAGCTCACGCAGATAGTCCGCCGCGCGCCGGGATCGAATAACGCGCACCGCATCCAGCGCCTGGTTGCCGATCGCTGCCGCCTCGCCAGGGTCACCCGTCGCCATCACCAGCGACGCGAGTTGAATCTGGCTCATAGCCCGGCCCCGGGCGAATTCCTCCCCGAGACCGGTCATGGCATCGCTGAGGCGCTGGCGGGCTTCAGCGATGAAGTACCCATCAACGGCGATGTCCCATAGCGCAGATCCGGTGCAGGAGGCGTGCCACCCCGCGTTGTAGTAGTGCACATACACCGGATCGTTGGCGGGTCGCATATGACTGAATTCCTCGTCTGCGAGGCCAACAGCGGCAACCGCGTCTTGTACCCGGCCGAGCTTGGCCAGCGCCCAGGCGCGCTCGGTGTGCAGGATGGCCCGCTCGGTGGCGGTCAACCGGTCGGCACGGACCATGGCCAACTCGATGAAGGTCAGTCCCGTGTCGGGGTCGTCACACCAGATCGCTTGCCGCGCCATCGAACGGAGCACTTTCGCTCTGAGGTGCCAATCACCGGATTCCTCGGCGCACTTGAGGGCGAACCGGAACATCCGGCGCGCGTCGTCGTGGGCGCAGTCGTCGAACGCCGTAAAGCCGGTAATATGCGCAAATTGACCCACGGCGGAGAACAGGTCTGCTTGAACGTGTTCCGCACATCGGGCATTCAGCAGCTCTGCGTAGTGCCTGAGTTGGGCCACCACAGCCTCCCGAAGCAGGCCACCGCCGTATCGAGATTGCCACCCGTGGAACGCTTGTGCAGCGGTGCGGATGTCGGCGACTTCGGCGTGCCCAACGATCGAGGGGACTGGTGTGAGCTGAGTCGGCGTGATCAGGTCGGCGAAGGTGAGCGGACCGGCAATAGTGCCAGCGGTGGTGCCGAGGGCGGCGCGGATGAATTGCTGGCGGTCCACGTCAGTTACGGTAGACCGGCTGCGGCGTGGCCGTCGAAATCCCAGCTCGGCATCGGTGGAGACACCGAGCACGGCGCGGAATCCGGCGCGTCGGTCCGGGTCTTGTGGCCAACGGATCCGTCCCCTCTCGAGCTGCCCGACGTAGTTGAAGTCGGTGGCGATGATGCGGGGCGGGGTGGTGTTCTCATACACCCAGGCGTTGACCAGCTCGGCCAGCTCCTGGCGCGACAGCGGCTCACCGGTCGCGTTCGGCGACTCGACGCGCTCGCGGGCGCGGCGCAGGTGGTCGTTCGGCTCGGCCACGGCGGGTCCTCCTTCGGTTGATCGCCGCAGTGTGTCAGTAGCTACCCCAGGCGCGGTAGCGGCTCGCCACCCAGTTATCGACCCAGCTATCCACCCCTTGACAGCAGCGCTGTGGATCACGTCAAGGCTGGCCGAACAGAGGCAAACTCACCGCCATGACCGCGGTAAGCCTCTTCACGAGCGTGCAGGCGTTCACCTTCTGCAGCACGTCGGGTGCCATAAGGACGCAGTCGTGATCCGCGAAGACCGTGAACTGCTGGCCGAGATGGCGCGGCTCAACGGCGAGATGGCGTCGCTGGCGTTACGCATGATGGAGAGCAGCGCCAGCGCTGCGGAGCAGCACAGCTACGCACAGCGTCTGATAGCCGCAGGCGAGCAGCTCACCCGACGAGCACACAGCATGAGCGGCGTAGTCATCGAGGGGCAGGCGCTGGCCGCCAAAACGATTGCCCTTCCCGGCCGCCGTCCCTAACGACGAGATTGGCAGCGGTTAACGACCCTCCGCAGCCGGGTTGGTAGCCCTTGAAGAGCGACCAACTGGGTTAGGGCAGTGATCTGATGGTCCGGCGCATCAGTTCCGCGGCGTCGCTGGGGGTGGTGCCGACCTGGACACCGGCCGCCTCCAGGGCGTCCTTCTTCGCCGCGGCGGTGCCGGAGGAGCCGGAGACGATGGCACCGGCGTGGCCCATGGTTTTGCCTTCGGGGGCGGTGAAACCGGCGATGTACCCGATGACCGGTTTGGTGATGTTGGCTTTGATGTAGTCAGCGGCGCGCTCCTCGGCGTCCCCGCCGATTTCGCCGATCATCACTATGGCCGCGGTGTCGGGGTCATCCTCGAAGGCTTGCAGCGCGTCGATATGCGTGGTGCCGATCACCGGGTCACCACCGATTCCCACGCAGGTGGAGAAACCGATGTCGCGTAGCTCGAACATCATCTGGTAGGTCAGGGTGCCCGATTTCGACACCAGACCGATCCGGCCCGGGCCGGTGATATCCGCAGGGATGATCCCCGCATTCGAGGCTCCTGGACTGATCACGCCCGGGCAGTTCGGGCCGACGATCCGGGTTCGCACCGGACTCGCGGCCAGCCCGGTGGCGCCGGCGTGCGCGCAGAAGGCGGCGGCGTCATGCACCGCGATCCCTTCGGTGATCACGACGATCAGCCCGATCCCGGCGTCGATCGACTCCAGGACCGCGGTCTTGGCGAAGCGGGGCGGCACGAAGACCACGCTGACATCGGCGCCGGTGGCGGCCATCGACTCGGCCACTGAACCGAACACGGGTAGCGAGGCACCGTCGAAGTCCACGGTCTGGCCGCCCTTGCCCGGGGTGACCCCACCGACGACCTGGCTGCCGGCGTGCAGCATCCGCTGGGTGTGTTTGCGGCCCTCCACGCCGGTCATCCCCTGCACGATGATTCTGGAGTCCTTGGTCAGCAAGATTGCCACGGTCATGCTCCCTTGGCGCTGCTCAGAGCGGCGAGCTGGGCGGCTTTGCTCGCCGCGGCGTCCATTGTGTCCACCATGGTGACTAGTGGGTGCGCCGCGTGCGCGAGAATCCGCCGGCCCTCGGTGACGTTGTTGCCATCCAGCCGGACCACCAGCGGCTTGGCAGCAGCGTCACCCAACATATCCAGCGCCTGCACGATGCCGGTGGCCACTTGGTCGCAGGTCGTGATCCCGCCGAAGACGTTGACGAACACCGAGTACACGTCCGGGTCACCAAGGATGATGTCCAGCCCGTCCGCCATGACCTGCGCATTCGCCCCGCCGCCGATATCGAGGAAGTTCGCCGGCCGCATCCCCCCATGGGCCCGGCCCGCGTAGGCGACCACATCGAGAGTGGACATGACCAGCCCGGCGCCATTGCCGATGATGCCGACCTGCCCGTCGAGCTTGACGTAGTTGAGGTTGCGCGCCTTGGCCCGGGCCTCCAGCGGATCTTGCCCGGCCGGGTCGACCAGTTGGGCATGGTCGGGGTGGCGGAAGGCCGCGTTGTCGTCGAGGGTCACCTTCCCGTCCAGCGCGATGATCGCTCCCTGCGCATCACGGACCAGCGGGTTCACCTCCACCAGGGTGGCGTCCTCGGCGACAAAGACGTCCCACAGCTTGACGACGACCTCAGCCGCTGCCGGCGCCACCTCCGCCGGGAATCGGGCTGCCCGGACGATCTCCGCGGCCTTGGCGGCGTCGACGCCGGAGCGCGGGTCGATCGGGACCTTGGCCAGCGCCTCGGGTGCGGTCGCGGCGACCTCCTCGATGTCCATGCCGCCCTGCACGCTGGCCATCGCGAGGAAGGTGCGGTGGGTGCGGTCCAGGAGCAGCGCGAGGTAATACTCCGCCGCGATGTCGCATGCCGGGCTGACGAGCACGCGGTGCACGGTGTGACCCTTGATGTCCATGCCCAGGATCCCGGCCGCCTTGCGCTGCGCCTCGTCGGGAGTGTGGGCCAGTTGCACGCCACCGGCTTTGCCCCGGCCGCCGGTTTTCACCTGGGCCTTGACGACGACAGCGCCACCCAGCTCCACCGCGGCCGCCCGCGCCTGCTCGCTGGTGGTGACGACACGACCGGGCAGCACCGGGACACCATGGGCGCCGAACAGATCCTTCGCCTGGTATTCGTACAAATCCACGCAGCCGACCCTATCTAGCCGCGACCTGTAGCCCCCCACCCGGCATCGGTGACTGTGATCACTCCACTGGGATCACTCCACTGGGATTACTCCACCGCGGCGGCGGTGACCGCCTCGCGCACCCAATCGACGATCTCGTGCGTGCTGGCACCCGGAGTGAAGACCCTGGCCACCCCGAGTTCGGTGAGCGTCGGGATGTCCGCTTCGGGGATGATCCCGCCGCCGAAGACCACCACGTCGGTGGCGCCCCTGTCCTCGAGTAGCTCGATGACCCTCGCGAAGAGCGTCATATGGGCACCGGAGAGCACCGAGAGACCGACCGCGTCGGCGTCCTCTTGCAGCGCCGTCTCCACGATCTGCTCCGGGGTCTGGTGCAACCCGGTGTAGACGACCTCCATGCCGGCATCACGCAGTGCACGAGCGACGACCTTGGCGCCGCGATCGTGCCCGTCGAGCCCCGGCTTGGCGACGACCACCCGGATGCGTCCGCCCACCCCACCAAGGGTAGCTCGTACCGGGAGTGTCCCGGGCACGAGACGACCGCCCGGCGCGGCAGACGGGACGCTGGCCGATACAGCCAGACGTATTGCGGAACGTCGCCTTGCTCCGGCCGGTCGCTCTTCGTTACCTTCCGCCGGTCCACGGCCACGGTCCGAGTACGGCTGATCCGAGTCTGGTCTTCACCAGCTCCCCGGGTCCCCACCCGGTGTCAGCACAGACTCCCCGAGACAGGAAGGCAGGTTTTGGCTCGACACCGCTCCCCAGGCGGCCAGCGACCATCTCCGGTCGTTGAGGCAGCTCTGGGACTTGCTTCCTCGGGTCCTGCCCCCTCGGGTCCTGCCCCCTCCGGCCTCGCCCCTTCGAGTAACTGGGTGCGGCACCGCATCACACCTCCCTCGCCCACCGCGCGCGGCCGGGTGGTGATCGCAGCCGTCGCAGCGGGCGCCTTCGTGGCTGCGGGTCAGACGATGGATAAGACGGCGGTGACGGTCTCCGACGATGCCACTCTGGTGGCGTCCGCGAGGGAAGCGTCGTCGGCCATAGGGCTCGGCGGGGCTGCCCCTGCACCGGAGTACCTCCCGGTGACCCGGCCTTCGGACACCGCCGCGGTTGAGGCCGTGCAAGCGATGGCCAAAGGTCAGCGCCTGGTCGCCGAGCGCGTCGCTCTCGAGGCGGAAGCCAATCGGATCCGCTTCGCCCTGCCGACGAAGGGGACGTTCACGTCGGGCTACGGCACGCGGTGGGGAGTGTTCCACTGGGGAATCGACGTTGCCAACAAGATCGGGACTCCGATCCTCGCCGCTGCCGACGGCGTAGTGGCGGAGTCCGGACCGGCCAGCGGCTTCGGTCTCTGGGTGCGCATCCTGCACTCCGATGGC
>JBOHFW010000290.1:0-5157 GCA_050699835.1 Pseudonocardiaceae bacterium
CACCGGTGCACGTCGAGGCCGGCCTGCGAGAGATCGACCGACGAGGCGAGCAGTTCCAGCACCATCCGCCGGCTGTGTCGCACCCGCTCGGTGTTCGTGTGCACCTGCATGCCGTCCTCGACCGTGCGGGCGCAGGACGGCACGAGCACCCGCGAACCCTCGAGTTCCACGACGCAGACCCGGCACGCGTTGACCGGGGTGAGGTTCGGAGCCCAACACAGGGTCGGAGTATCAGCCTGGTCCGCATCGCCGGCGCAGTGCAGCGCGTCCAGAATCGTCGAACCCTCGGGGACACGGACTTCGCGGCCGTCCAGGGTCAGCGACACCAGACGACGGATCGCACCGAGCATGACCGGGGTGCTCACGGGCGCACCTTCGCGTTGGTCGAGCCGTTGCGGGACGGGTCTGGCGGCGCAGCCAGCAGGCCCAGATTAATAGCCGACTGCACGGCAGCAGGCGCGGTATGCCCCAACCCGCAAATCGACGCGTCCCGCATGACCCGGGCCAGGTCGGACAGCAGCGCCAGCTCGGTCTCCCGGGATCCCCGCAGCGCACCACGGGTCAGCCGGGCCAGGGCCTCCTCCTGTCGGACCGTCCCGACCCGGCAGGGAACACACTGCCCGCAGGACTCGTCCCGAAAGAACGCCGCGATCCGACGCAGCATCACGGTGAGATCCGCTGCGATGTCGAGGACCAGGATCACACCTGAACCCAGCGTCGCCCCGATCTCGCGGGTGCCCTCCAGGGTGAGCGGGGTGTCGAGCTGGGCAGGCAGGACGAACCCGCCCGCGGCGCCGCCGAGCAGAACCGCGCGCAGCTCACCGGTCACTCCACCGGCCAGCGACAGCAGCTCGCGAAGCGTCACCCCGAATGGCACCTCGTACACTCCGGGCACCGCGACCGTACCGCAGAGGCAGAACAGCTTGGTGCCAGTGCTGCGGCCGCCGCCGATCTCGGCGAAACCGGGCCCGCCGAGCCGAAGGATCTCGAGCACGTTGTAGAGCGTCTCCACGTTGTTGATCACAGTGGGTTTGCCGAACAAGCCCGAGACGCTGGGGAAGGGCGGTTTGTTGCGCGGCTCACCGCGGTAGCCCTCGATGGAGTTCAGCAGCGCGGTTTCCTCACCGCAGATGTACGCCCCGGCGCCGCGACGTAGCTCGATGTCGAACGCGAAACCCTCCCCCATCACGTCCACGCCAAGGTAACCGCGCCGGCGGGCGGCCTCGACCGCGGTCTGCAGGCGCCGGGTAGCGAGCGGGTACTCGCCGCGGATGTAGAGGTAGCCGAGCTCACAACCGGTCGCGTAACCCGCGATCGTCATCGCCTCGATCAACCCGAACGGATCGAGCTCCATGAGCACCCGGTCCTTGAACGTCCCGGGCTCGGACTCATCGGCGTTGCACACCAGGTAGTGCGGTCGCTCCGGAGCGGTGGCGACGCCGTCCCACTTCACCCCGGTGGGGAACGCCGCCCCGCCGCGGCCGGTCAGCCCGGAGTCGCGCACCTCGGTGATCACCCGGCTCGGGCCGAGCTCGATCGCGCGGCGTAACGCGGCGTACCCGCCGTGGGCGCGGTAGTCGTCCAGGCTGGCCGGGTCCACCACGCCGACCCGGCGCAGCAACCGAAGCCCAGCGTGCCCGGCTTGCGGGACGCTCACGCGAGGATCGGCGAACTCCTGGTCCGCTCTCGTGGCGTCGGTTGCGGCCAGTATCTCTATCGGGGTGGCCGGTGCCTGGCTGAAGTCGGGTTCACCGGCGAGCTGGTGCAGTACGGCGGGGGCGCGCTCGCACAGGCCCAGGCACGGGCTGCGCACCCAGCCGGAACCCTCCGGGCCCAGCTCAGCGGCCAGCGCGACCGCGATGTCCTCTCCCCCAGCCGGGCCGCACACGATGTCGTCGCAGACGTGCACCACCCGCGGCGCGCGCGGCTCGG
This sequence comes from Pseudonocardiaceae bacterium, assembly GCA_050699835.1. Lineage (GTDB taxonomy): Bacteria > Actinomycetota > Actinomycetes > Mycobacteriales > Pseudonocardiaceae. Next base: position 1,933 of record JBOHFW010000290.1, read on the forward strand.
TGGAGAACATCGCATAGAACGTGGCTACGCCGTAGATCTCGGCGGGCGGGACGGACAACCGCCGCGCGATGTGGTTGAGCGCGCCCTTGCTGATCCAGCCCACCGCGTCGGACACCGCGTGCAACGCCGGCAGCAGCAGATGCCGGCGACCGCGGGCGTCGTGGCCGGCGTCGGCGAAGTGCGCCTGGGCAGCGGACACGCCTAGCACCCCGGACAGCGCGGTATCCACCGCGTCCCGCTCGGCCGCGGTGGGCACGGCGGAGGACAACCGCAAATCCACGAACGCTCCTTTACCCTCCAACCGAGGCCGGCGTCACCTTCTCGATCCGGACGGCGGTGGCCTTGAACTCCGACGTGCCCGACTTAGGATCCCAAGCATCGTTGGTGATCAAGTTGGTGTCCACCTGCTCGGAGAAGTGCGGGGTGAACGAGGCCAGGCCCGGCCGCAGTGACGGGTCGAACGCCACCGGCGCCTCCACCGATCCGCGCCGCGAGCTCACCCGCACCCGCTCACCGTCGGCGATGCCCAGCTTCGCGGCGTCCGTGGCGTCCATCCGCAGCGCCTCGCGGCGGCGCATCGGGGAGGCGTACCCGCCGGTCTGCACGCCGGAGTTGTAGGCGTCGAGCAACCGGACGGTGGTCAGCCGGATGGGGAACTCCTCGGTCAGCTCGTCGACCGGCGGCACGTGCTCGACCGGCACGAACGGCGCCGCCGGTCCGCGCCGGTCCGGGTCGGTCTCCCACAGCCGGGCATGCATTAACAGGGTGCCCGGATGATCTTCGGACGGGCAGGGCCACTGCAGCCCGCCCAACGCGTCGAGACGCGGGTAGGACATGCCGTGGTGCCAGTTCAGCGAGAGCGAGCGCAGCTCGTCCCACACCTGCTCAGCGCTCGGGCGGCCCCAGTCGTGGCCCAGCCGCTGCGCGAGCGCGCAGAGGATGTGGGTGTCCGGCCGCGCCTGGCCGGGTGGCTCGATCGCCTTGCGCACCCGTTGCACGCGGCGCTCGCTGTTGGTGACCGTGCCCTCGTACTCGCACCAGTCGGCCGCCGCGGGGAGCACGACGTCGGCCAGCTCGGCGGTCGCGGTCCGGAAAATGTCCTGCACGACGAGGATGTCCAGCTCGCCCAGCAGGTGGCGGGCGTGCGCGGCGTTCGCCTCAGACTCGGCGGGGTTCTCCCCGATGCAGTACAGCGCACGCAGCTCGCCGCGGTCCATCGCCTCGAACATCTGCGAGAGATGCATCCCGGGCTCTGGCGAGATGGTGGCACCCCAGGCGCGCTCGTAGCGTGCCCGCGCCGCCTCGTCGCCGAGGTCGTAACCGCCGGGCAGCTTCGCCGGGATGGCGCCCATGTCCCCGCCGCCTTGGACGTTGTTCTGCCCGCGCAACGGGCACAGGCCCGAGCCGTAGCGGCCGACGTGCCCGGTCAGCAGCGCCAGGTTGATCAGCGCGTAGACGTAGTCGGCGGCATTGTGGTGCTCGGTGATCCCCAGCGTCCAGCACAGCTGCGCCCGATCGGCTCGCGCGTAGGCGTGCGCCAGCTGCCTGATCAGCTCCGCGGGGACTTTGGTGATCTCCTCGGCCCGTTGGAGGGTGTAAGGCTCGACCGTGCGCCGGTAGTCGGCGAAACCGGTGGTCGCCCGATCGATGAACGTCCGGTTCTCCAGCCCGGCGGCGATGATCTCCCGCCCGATCGCGTTGGCCAGCGCGATGTCGGTGCCGACATCGAGCCCCAGCCAGCCATCGGCCCACTGCGCGGTGCTGGTGCGCCGGGGGTCCACCGAGTACAGCCGGGCGCCACGTTTCAGGCCCTGCAGTACATGGTGGAAGAAGATCGGGTGCGTCTCACGCGCGTTCGAACCCCACAACACGATCAGGTCGGCGTGCTCCGCCTCGAGGTAGCTACTTGTGCCGCCACCGGCACCGAAGACCGTCGTCAGACCGACGACGCTGGGAGCGTGTCAAGTGCGGTTGCAGCTGTCGACGTTGTTGCTGCCCATCACCACCCGGGTGAACTTCTGCGCGGTGTAGTTCATCTCGTTGGTGGCCTTCGAGCAGCTGAACATGCCGAAGGCGCTGCCGCGGTGGCGGGTGAACCCGGCGGCGGCCCGGTCCAGCGCCTCGTCCCAGCTTGCTGGCCGCAGCCGCCCACCGTCCCGGACCAATGGTTCGGTCAGGCGAGCGTGCCGGAACTTCCGCATGCCGTTGCCTTTCCGCATCGCTGTCGCCCTCCTGTGCCAGACTGGATACGGAATTGAGCGTAACCCTCTCGGGCGCGGACGGCGGTTAGGCGATGGGGCGGCTGACGGTGCGCCATCCCGTGTTGCGGCTCAGCGCTGAGCACAGCAGCACCCGTCCCGACCGGCTCGCCGTCGAGGAACCGATGGAGCTGCGCGTGGGCGGCCGTGCGTTGGTTGTCACCATGCGCACTCCGGGTCACGACGTGGAACTCGTCCACGGGTTTTTGCTGACCGAGGGCGTGATCACCGCTGTCAGTGACGTCGTCTCGGCGCGGTACTGCGACTCGCTCGATGAGCTTGGGCGCAACACCTACAACGTGCTCGACGTGGCGCTCGCGCCCGGCGTCGCCCCGCCGCCCAGCGGCATGGACCGCACCTTCTACACCACCTCATCCTGTGGCGTGTGCGGCAAAGCCTCGCTCGACGCCGTGCGCCTGCGCAGCCGGTTCTCCCCTGCGGAAGATCCCGCTGGGGTGTCCCCGAAGACGCTGTTCGCCCTGCCGGACGCGCTGCGCGCCGGGCAGCAGCTGTTCGACTCCACCGGTGGCCTGCACGCGGCTGGGCTGTTCACCGTCGATGGGCGCCTGCTCGTGGTGCGCGAAGACGTGGGCCGGCACAACGCCGTGGACAAGGTGCTCGGCTGGGCGCTGCTCAACGGGCGCATCCCGGCTGCCGGCTGTGTACTCATGGTGTCCGGGCGAGCATCGTTCGAACTCGTCCAGAAGGCGGTGATGGCGGGTGTCCCCATGCTCGCGGCGGTCTCCGCTCCGTCGTCGCTGGCCGTCGAGCTGGCCGTCGAGTCCGGGTTGACGCTGGTCGGGTTCCTGCGCGGCACCACGATGAACGTCTACGCCGGAGCCGATCGGATCATGGCAGCCTCGTGACCCGCACTGTGCGGCACTTCCGCCCCACGGGCACTGGCACCTCATCAAGGCTATGTGGTTGTGCCGTCGTCGACCGGCCGGCGGGTGGATCACGTGCCGGC
>JBOHFW010000291.1:0-5865 GCA_050699835.1 Pseudonocardiaceae bacterium
GTACTGGATGGTCCGGAACCGACTCCCGCCGGCGTCGCGGCTGTCCTTGACCCGCTGGTGGCGGCGGGCGGGCTCGGTGCGCTCTCCGGTCAGGTGCTCGATCCCGCGACCGGCACCGTGCTCTGGCAGCGCAAGTCGAGCTCAGCGCTGGTGCCCGGATCGACCGCGAAGCTACTCACCGCGGCGGCTGCGCTGCTGGTGCTGGACCACCAGGCTCGGTTGCACACCACCGTGCTGGTCGGCGAGGCGCCCGGCACGGTCGTGTTGCGCGGCGGCGGCGACCCGACCCTGTCCGCGGCGGGCCAGGGCACGGCGACCGGCTACCCAGGCGCGGCCCGGCTGGAAGACCTGGTCAACCAGGTCCGCGCAAACGCCCGCGGCCCGATCACCCGCGTCCTGGTCGATACCAGCCGCTACACCGGCGACGTGCTGGCGCCGGGCTGGCTTTCCGCTGACGTGGCCGGTGGGTACATCGCGCCGATCGAGCCGGTGATGCTCGACGGCGGCCGCGCGGACCTCACGCAGGACGTCTCGTCGCGAGCCGCGAAACCGGCGGCCGTGGCTGCACAAGAACTTGCTCGCCGGCTGGGCGCCGACCCCGATACCGTCGCGGTGGGTAGCGCACCGCCGGATGCGATGGTGCTCGGCGAGGTGTCCTCCCCACCGACGGAAGACCTGATCGCCATCGCACTGAGACAATCGGACAACGTGCTCGCCGAGGTGCTGGGCCGGGAAGTGGCCCGCAAGACCGGCGCGCAACCGTCGTTCTCCGGGGCGTCGCTGGCGGGGCTCTCCGTGTTAAGCCAACACGGCTTCGACGTCAGCGGTGTCACCCTGGTCGACGGCAGCGGGCTCTCGACCAGCGACGCCATCCCGGTGACGTTGCTCACTGCGCTGTTGGCCGCGGCAGCCGGGCCAGACAGTTCCGCTGCCGGCGGAGTCCACCAGCCACGAACCGTTGCCCTGCGACCGCTCCTGGTGGGGCTCCCGGTGGCGGGCGGCCGCGGCACGCTGGCCGAGCGTTACCACGGTCCGACCTTCGGGGGCCGAGGTTGGGTACGGGCCAAGACCGGTACCTTGACCGGCGTCACCAGCCTCGCGGGCACGGTCCTGGACGCCGAAGGCAGGGTCCTGGTGTTCGCCCTGGTGTCCAATGGTCCCAATCCAGCCACGGTCCGTCCGCGGCTGGATGCGCTGGCCGCGGGCCTAAGGTCATGCGGCTGTCACTAGACCGCGTTACCGTCGTGGTATGGGATACCCCGCGCTCGATACACCAACCGCCCCGCGGAGCGGTCAGTCTGGCACACCGATCGACTGGGCGGTGGCGGCGGTCACCGCCCAACGCCTGCTGCCCGCCGGTCCTGCGGTACCCCCCGAGCAGGCCGCGGAGACGGTACGTCAGCTGCGCGCCCAGTCGGTCACCGCCGAGACGCACGTGCGGGAGTTAACCGGTCTGGACGACGGCAAGGCGCCACCGGCCGCCGAGGTCGTGGACCGGCCCGGGTGGGTCGAGGCGGCCACCGAGGGCCTGTGCCGGTTGATCGCGGACTACCGGATTCCGGAGGGCCGGGCTCGCCGCGTGCTGGCCACCACCGCAGGCGTGCAGGTGGGTGTCGCGATGGCATTTCTGGCGTCTCGGGTGCTCGGGCAGTACGACCCGTTCGGTGGGCCATCGGAGAACCCTGGACGGTTGCTGCTGGTGGCGCCCAATGTGGTGACCGTCGGCCAGGCGCTGGACGTCCCGGCCCATGAGTTCCAGATGTGGGTGTGCCTGCATGAGGCCACGCACCGGCTGCAGTTCAACGCCGTGCCGTGGTTGCGCGAGTATTTCACCACTCAAGTGCGGTCTTTCGTGGCCGCCACCGAGGATCCGGAGACCGTGGCCAGAATGATCGGTCGGCTGCCCGCGGCGCTGCGCGAAGCACGGCGTGGGGAGGCATCGGACGCGCTGGGCGTGCTCTCCCTGTTGCAGAACCCCGAGCAGCGGGTCACGCTGGACCGGCTCATCGCCCTGGCCACCCTCTTGGAGGGGCACGCCGACCATGTCATGGACGCGGTCGGCCCGTCGGTGGTGCCCTCGGTGCAGCTGATCCGTCAGCGGTTCACCATCCGCCGGCAGGGCGGTGGGCTCGCCGAGCGGGTGCTGCGGGTGATCCTGGGCATCGACGCCAAACTGCGCCAGTACGCCGAGGGCGCGGCGTTTACCCGGCATGTTGTGGATGCCGTCGGCATGGACGGGTTCAATACGGTGTGGACCTCACCGGAAACGCTGCCCACCCGCGCCGAGATCGCCGATCCAGCGGCGTGGCTGTATCGCATGATCCCCTGACCCAACGACCCAGCGTCCCATCACCCAGCGTCCCATCACCCAGCGCCCACCAACCCAATGCGGCCCTCAGCGAGGTGCGCGCTGCGGTTCGCCGGTTCCTGATCGCGCACAACTGCGCGGATACTGTGGCAGTGGCGTGCTCGGGCGGTGCTGATTCGCTCGCGCTGGCCGCCGCGACCGTGCACTGCGCCGCTGCGCTGGATCTGGCAGTGCACGGCCTGGTCGTCGACCACCAGCTGCAGCCGGGCTCAGGACAGGTCGCCCACACCGCCGCGCAGGCGCTGCGAAGCCTGGGCTGTACATCAGCGTGGGTACTGCCGATCACCGTGGACGGGCCAGGTGGGCTGGAGGCCGCGGCCCGCCGGGCCCGGTACGGCGCGCTGCGGGACGCCGCGCCGGCCGGGGCGCTGGTGCTGCTCGGCCACACTCTGGACGATCAGGCGGAGACCGTGTTACTCGGATTGGGGCGTGGTTCGGGGCCCCGGTCGGTGGCGGGCATGCGGGAGCACGACCCACCCTGGGGTCGGCCACTGCTCGGGGTGCGCCGAACCGTCACCGCCGCGGCCTGCACCGCGCTGGATCTGGCCCCGTGGGCTGACCCGCACAATGCCGATCCCCGCTTCCGGCGGGTCAGGTTGCGCACCGAGGTGCTGCCGCTGCTGGAGGATGTACTGGCCGGTGGAGTGGCGCAGGCGCTGGCCCGGACCGCCGAGCAGCTGCGGGAGGATCTCGACGTGCTCGACTCTCAGGCGCGAGGATTGCTGGCTACAGCGCTGCGTAGCCCGGATGCGCAATCGGGAGAGGCCGACTCGGGGGCTGACCTGGACGTCGCGGTACTCGCCCAGGCGCCGGCCGCGCTGCGCCGCCGGGTGCTGCGCCGCTGGCTACTCGACGCGGGAGTGCCCGAGCTGACCGACGCCCACCTGCGCGCTGCCGACGATCTCATCGGCCGATGGTCCGGCCAGGGCGCGCTGCGCCTGCCCGGCGCGGTGGAACTGGTGCGGGCGCGAGGGAGGCTGTATGTGTCGCGATGATGCCCAAGACACCGATGGGGCCCAAGACACCGATGGGGCCCAGGGCGATGATGCCACAGTGGGCGTGAGAAACAGCGCCCCTCCCCATAGTGCGCTGTACCCGGGCGATATCGCCTCCGTGCTCGTCACCGAGGAGCAGATCCGGTGCCGCACCGCTCAACTCGCCCAGCAGGTCGCCGCCGACTTCCTGGCCGAGAATGGCAACGGTGACCTGCTGCTCGTCGGTGTGCTCAAGGGCGCGGTGGTATTCATGACTGATTTCGCCCGAGCGTTGCCCATCCCGGTGCAGTTGGAGTTCATGGCGGTGTCCTCGTACGGCTCGGCAAGCTCATCCTCGGGGGTGGTGCGCATCCTCAAGGGCCTGGACCGGGACATCACCGGCCGTCACGTGCTCATCGTGGAGGACATCATCGACTCGGGGCTGACGCTGTCCTGGTTGCTGCGCAACTTGGCGACCCGTCAGCCCGCCACGTTGGAAGTGTGCACGCTGTTACGCAAGCCCGACGCGATCCGGATTGACGTCCCGGTGCGCTACATCGGCTTCGATATTCCCCAGGAATTCGTCGTCGGCTACGGTTTGGATTACGCGGAGCGCTACCGCGACCTTCCCTACATCGGCACCCTCGCGCCTGAGGTCTACGCCGATTAGCGGTTCCCCAGCATTCACCGGTGGTGTACCCGGAAACTCAGTGCCGGTACCGCAGCCGACATCGGCACCGACACGGGGGAGGTTTAGGCCGCTGGCGCAGCGTCAACTCTGCTTCATCCGCCAACCGGCAGCCCGGCCCGCCGGGTAGGCTGGGGTCAACGACGGTGGTGCTCTGCTGTCCTTCGATGGTCCGCCGGTGGCATCGAAGCCGAGCACCGGCAGCACAGTCAGCTCAGGAGGGTCGAGGCCACCGAGGGGCCGCAACCGAATGGACCGCAAGAAAATACTCCGCAACCCGCTGTTGTGGGTGCTAGCCGGGTTGCTGCTCTACTACGCCTTCGGCTTCCTGCTCGACGACACCCGAGGGTACAGCCAGGTCACCACCTCGCAGGCGTTGACGCAATTGTCCGAGCGCAACGTCAAGCAGGCGACGCTGGAGGACAAGGAGCAGCGCCTGCGTCTGACGCTGAACAAACCGATCCCGGGAATACAGGGCACCAAGGTGCTCACTCAGTACCCCGCGCAGAGCACCGATCAGGTCACCCTGGCGCTGCGCGAGGCGCAGGTCTCGGAGGGCTGGGACACCAAGGTCACCCAACAGTCCCTGCTGTTCCAGGTGCTGATCTACCTGATCCCGCTGGGTCTGTTGCTCCTGCTGCTGCTGTGGATGATGAATAACGTCCAGGGCGGCGGCAACCGGGTCCTCAACTTCGGCAAGTCCAAGGCCAAACAGCTCAGCAAGGACATGCCTAAGACGACATTCGCCGACGTCGCGGGCGCTGATGAGGCCGTCGAGGAACTGGAGGAGATCAAGGACTTCCTCGCCAACCCGAGCCGCTACCAGGCGCTCGGCGCCAAGATCCCCAAGGGTGTGCTGCTCTACGGGCCCCCCGGCACCGGCAAGACGCTGCTGGCCCGCGCGGTCGCCGGTGAGGCGGGGGTGCCGTTCTATTCGATCTCCGGCTCGGACTTCGTGGAGATGTTCGTCGGCGTCGGTGCATCCCGGGTGCGGGACCTGTTCGAGCAGGCCAAGCAGAACGCCCCGTGCATCATCTTCGTCGATGAGATCGACGCGGTGGGCCGGCAGCGCGGTGCCGGCCTGGGCGGCGGGCACGACGAGCGCGAGCAGACGCTGAACCAGCTGCTGGTGGAGATGGACGGCTTCGACGCCCGCGGCGGCATCATCCTCATCGCCGCGACCAACCGCCCGGACATCCTGGACCCCGCGTTGCTGCGACCCGGCCGGTTCGATCGGCAGATCCCGGTCTCCGCGCCGGACATCCGTGGCCGGCGGGCCATCCTGGAGGTGCACTCCAAGGGCAAGCCACTGAGCACCGACGTCGACCTCGGGGGTCTGGCCAAGCGCACCGTCGGGTTCTCCGGAGCCGATCTGGCCAACGTCATCAACGAGTCCGCGCTGCTCACCGCCCGGGAAGGCGGGAACCTCATCAACGGCGCCGCGCTGGAAGAGGCGGTCGACCGGGTGATCGGCGGGCCGCGCCGCAAGAACCGGATCATCTCCGAACGGGAGAAGAAGATCACCGCCTACCACGAGGGCGGGCATGCGCTGGCAGCCTGGGCGATGCCGGACATCGACCCGGTGTACAAGCTCACGATCCTGCCCCGTGGGCGCACCGGCGGGCACGCGCTGGTGGTGCCCGAGGACGACAAGCAGATGATGACCCGGTCGGTGATGATCGCCCGGCTGGTGTTCGCCCTTGGCGGGCGCTCCGCCGAGGAACTGGTCTTCCACGAGCCGACCACCGGTGCGTCCGGCGACATCGAGCAGGCGACCAAGATCGCCAAGGCGATGGTCACCGAGTACGGCATGAGCGCGCGCCTCGGTGCGGTCA
>JBOHFW010000292.1:0-7008 GCA_050699835.1 Pseudonocardiaceae bacterium
GCCCAGCCCCGCTCGCGGGATCCGGGTGGTCACCACCACGAGCGGCGCGCACAGCGCCGCCGCCTCCAGCAGCCCCGTCAGCGCGTTGGGAAGCGGCGGGCCGGAGGAGACGGCGAGCACCGCGGGACGCCCCGACACGATGGCATGGCCCGCGGCCATGCACGCCCCGGCCCGCTGGTCGCGCACGGCCAGAGCGGTCAGGCCCGGAACGGCGCGGGCTGCGTCCAATAGTCCGGGCTCGTCGGTCGGCACCCCGGCCACCAAGTCGCATCCGGTTGCGCCGAGCGCGGTTGCGACAAAATGCCAGATGGAATCGGGATCGTTCTGGGGTAGGGTCATCGTCCCTCCAACTTGACTACCGGATCCGCGTCGCGCGCGGCCCGTGTCCTGCCGGCGGGACAGGTACGAGCACTCGCCGCGCGTCTGACGGGGTGGCGAATCGGACGCCGGGGATGGAACGCGGCCATTGCCGCCCGCGATGAATGGGACTTACCTTCAGGGCTTACGAGCGGACGAGCGAGCCGACGGTCCTCCACAAGGTGCCGGGTGTACGGCAAGTCTCCGGTACCAGCGATTCGTCGGGAAACCTCACCTCGTAGGCGTTTTCAAGCTCGACGATCAGTGTGATGATGAGGATCGAATCCAGTCCGTGATCATGCAGATTCGTGTCCGGGAGCAGTGGCGCTTCCGGTGGAAGGCCTGAGACGACCTTGCGTACCGTGCCTTCGAATTTCGCATCCCATTCAGCGGTCAATTGCGACTCCTTTGATCATCGATGGGTCTTGCGAGCGGAGAATGCGGCCCGGCGGGCGATTCAGCCGATGGCATGTACCCCGCCGTCGACATGCACTATCTCACCGGTCGTCGCCGGGAACAAGTCCGAGAACAGCGCCACGCATGCCCGCGCCACCGGTTCGACATTCTTGCCGTCCCAGCCGAGCGGGGCCCGGCGGTTCCACAGTTCGTCAAAATCTTCGACGCCGTCGTCCTGCTGGCTCGAGATGTTCCGGGCCGCCATTGTGCGGAGTGGACCGGCGGCCACGAGATTGACCCGAATTCCGCGCGCACCAAGATAAGAGGCGAGATACCGGGTGCAAGATTCCAGACCGGCTTTGGCCACGCCCATCCAGTCGTATTCCGGCCAGACCGCCGAGGCGTCGAAGTCGAGCCCGACGATGGAACCGCCCGAGCCGGACATCAATGGGAGCGCCGCGCCGGTGAGCGCCTGCAGGGAGTACGTGGACACGTGCAGCGTCGTCGCGACGTCCGGCCATGGAGTGCTGAGGAAGCGGCCGCCGAGAGCCGCGGGCGGGGCGAAGGCGATCGAGTGCAGGACCCCGTCGAGGCGGTCGGTGTGTTCGGCCACCCGCTCTGCCAGCGATCCGAGCTGCTCGGGGTCGGTGACGTCCAGCTCGATCACCGGGGCGGGCCGCGGCAGCCGCTGGGCAAGCCGGGTGATCAGACTCGGCCGCGGGTACGCGCTCAGCACCACCTCGGCGCCGTGTTCCTGGGCCAGCCGAGCGACGTGGAACGCAATCGACGCGTTGGTGAGCACTCCCGTGATGAGCAGACTCTTTCCGGAAAGCAATTCCATTCCTGACCCCTTCCATGCTTCCATGGTCGGCGCTGAGCGTACCGAGGTGAGCGAGACAAGAACCCCTGTCCGCTTGGTAAATAATTGGTCAAAATCCAAGGTTATCGCCCGTCCGGCATGGTCGAGAAGTGCGGCAGCCGGGACCACTCGTAACATCTCGTAAACATTCAGCCGTCTTGCGGAGTAGCTGATCGAGGGTCTCGTGATCTGGGCTGGTGCTACGGTGGCCGGCTGGTATCAGGTGGTGGCTATTGTGGTGTCCGTGGTCATCAGGGACGCTGGTGTGATCGACGCACTGGCGGAGCCGGAGGCGCTGCTCGTGTTTGGTGGGCATCGCCGCGGTGACGTCGAAGGTGCGTGTGAGCGGGTCGGGGTGTCCGGGGCGGGGACCTCGTCACGTTACGCCGTCTGGGCAGGCGAAGGAGACATTGTTGGAACTTTTAACGCGATCCGAGTTGTGTGATATGTCTCGGCTTGGGTGATATATCACGACTTGGCGTGATATGCCATGACTTGGGAGGACCGATTCAGCGGGTGGGCTAATTCGGATCCCGCCATGCGAGCCGACGCGGCCGAGCTGAGGGAGCAGCGTGATGGCGTCTAATCTTTCCCGATCGACTTCTGTCAATTCTTCAACCAAATCCCTGCGCCCCGGCATGGGGGGCGCTCCCGAAGGAATGTCCGTCCGTCCTGGTCAGCCGGGGAGTGGTCTCGTCCTTGTTGATGGGGCGGCCCGGGCGCGCCGGGCGGCTCTGCATTTACCGGAGGAGATGACGTTCGAATCCTGGCGCCGAGTGGGCGAGCAGATTCGCCTCATCGGAGACTCGTCCGTCTGGTGGATGGCGGACTGGCTGCTACACGGGGAGAAATTGTTTCCGGATCGCTATAAAAGGGCCATTGAACAAACCCCGCTGGATTATCAGACCCTGCGCAATTACGCATGGGTGGCGCGGAAGTTTCCCTTTTCCCGGCGGCGCAAGAAGCTCAGTTTCCAGCATCACGCCGAAGTCGCATCGCTCCCCGAGGAAGAACAGGACACCTGGCTGGAGCGCGCCGAGCGCCTGTCGTGGTCGCGCAACAAGCTCCGCAGCGCGATCCGCGCCAGCCGTCATCACGAGGTGGGCCCGAACGCCCCTCCCGAGATTACCGTCGCCCTCTCCATTCCCGAGGTCACCGTCACCCTCACCATTCCCTCTGAACGCGAACAGCGCTGGCAACAGGCCGCCGACGCCGCCAATTGCTCCCTGATCGACTGGATGGCCCACGCCCTCGACCAAGCGGCCGTCACCTCGCTGTCCCACGTCAACGGATCGCGTCCCGCCAGTGAGCCGAGAACCCTCGCCGTTCCGGACACGTCCAACGGCACCAACCCCGGGATCGTCATCAGCGACAGGAACCGTCGATGAGGCGCATGGACGGCCGTGGATGAGCGGGCGAACGCTCATTCTGGGCGGGACCAGGTTTGTGGGGCGGTGCCTGCTCGAACGGCTCGTGGGGCTCGGCTGCACGGTGGAGGTACTGAACCGGGGCGTCACCATGCCGGCCGAGCGGCTTCCGGTGGGCGTGCGGCATTTGGCGGCCGATCGCGCCGACCATGAGCGGGTTCACGAGCTCCTCGCCGGGCGGGAGTATGACGCGGTGTTCGACACCTCGGCCTACCGTCCGCAGGACGTGGCTGCGGCGCTCGGGGCGCTGGCCGATACGACCGGGCACTATGTCCTGGTCAGTACGTGCGTGGTCTACGCCCACCTCTGGGGACCTGGGCCGGGGCACCGGGACGAGGATCCGGTGCCGATCGGCGAGGGTGACGACACCGTCGAGGCGTACTTCGGCGACGGTGATCTCGTGGCGCACTACGCCGGGGCCAAGCGCGCGTGCGAGACGGTGCTGCTGGCGCAGGAGCGGATTCCGGCGACGGTGCTGCGTCCGTGCGGGATCTACGGACGGTACGACGATCGGTACCGGCACGACTACTTCTTCGACCGGATCGTGGCCGGGCGGCCTGTGCTGGTGCCCGACTCACATGTCGGACGGCGCGTTCACCTGACGTCGGTCGATGGGCTCACCGATGCGTGCGTCCGTGCGGCGTTGCGGCCGGGAGGCACGCATCTGGTGCTGAACATTGCCGATCGGGACGTGCTCGGATGCGGTGAGCTGGCGCGGGAGTGCGCGCGGGCAGCGGGTGTTGAGCCGGATGTCCTCACCTACCCGAGTGAGCTGGCCGGTGGCGTCATCGCTGCGCCTCGGGCGCGCTTCCCGTTCGGGGACGAGCCCGGATTCCGGCTCGACTGCGCGCGGGCGGGTGAGGTGCTGGGATGGACGGCGCCGTCGTTCGGAGTGGGGACCGCAGCCCTCTATGCAGACCATGCCAAACGGCGAGCGGCGGGCACGCTGGCGGCGCCCGAATTCCGGTTCGATGACGCGCTGCTCGTACGGCTGGCCGCGGATTCGCGATGAGGGTCGCGGTGATCAACGTGCCGCTGCGCGTTCCGGGGGACCCCGGCAGATGGATCACCGTTCCGCCGCAGGGATACGGCGGCATTCAGTGGGTGGTGTGCCATCTGGTGGACGGCTTGTTGGCTCTGGGGCATGAAGTCTTTCTGCTGGGGGCTCCCGGGAGCCCAGTCACCCACCCGGGACTACATGTCGTCGATGCGGCCGAACCTGCAGAGATGCGCCGGTGGCTGGGGCGCAGCCGCGTCGATGTTGTGCATGACCACAGCAACGGATTAGTGCGGCCTGAGGATGTGCCCACTGGGGCGGCGTACTGCTCTACTCATCACTTGACCGGTGCGCCCGCGGTCAGGCTCAACTGCGTGTTTGTCTCGGGGGCACAGCGGAACGCGGCGAAGGTCGGGGCGGCGCCGGTGATCCGGTTGCCGGTCAATCCCGAGCGCTACTGGTTCCGCAGCGACAAGCAGGGCTACCTGTTGTTCCTGGGGCGGATCTCGGCGCACAAGGGCGCTCTGGAGGCGGCGGCGTTCGCGCGAGCCGCGGGGAGGGCGGTGAAGCTCGCCGGTCCGGCCTGGGAGGAGGAGTACGTCGCGGCAATCCGCGAGCGCGCTCCCGACGCCGTGCTGGTGGGTGAGGTCGGCGGGGTCGAGCGGCTGGAACTGATCTCCAAGGCAACGGCCGTCCTGGTCCTGTCGCAGTTGGTCACCGGTCCCTGGGGTGATCTGTGGTGCGAGCCAGGTGCAACAGTGGTGTCGGAGGCCGCGGTGAGCGGGACGCCGGTGATCGCCACGGCCAATGGGTGCCTCCCGGAGATCGTGCCGGGGGTCGGGGCGCTGGTCCCTTACGGGGAGGCGTTCGATCCCGGGTACGCGGCGGCCCGGCTGGCCGCCCTCCCGTCGGCCGACCTGGTGCGCCGACGGGCGCTGGCCCGGTGGGGCCACGTCGGCATCGCCGGTCAGTACGTGTCGGTCTATCAGCGGATCCGTGCGGGCCAGAGCCGGGGCTGAAGGTGGTTTCCGTGCAGGAGAAGGTCGAGGAGTTCAAGGCGCAGGGCTATGCCGTCTTGCCGTCGTTCATCGACGGTGACGTGCTCGAACGGCTGCACGCGGAGGCCGACGAGCTGATCGGGCGCTTCGCTGAGGGGGAGCGGTCGCAGGAGTACTGGACGTATGACGTCCCGGGGCGGAAGCTGCCCATGCTCTACCGCATCCACAACCTCGAGAAGCAGGGCACGCCCGGGATCCGTGCGCTGTTCGGCGGGGACGTGCAGCGGGAACTGGCCGGGACGTTCATCGGGGGTGCGGCGCGGCCCACCGTGTGCGCGATGATCATCAAGACCTCGGGGGTGGCCGAGGTGCCGTGGCACCGGGACCGGGTGAACGTCCCGCCGGCGGCGGCGCTCAACCTCAGCATCTACCTGGACGACTCGCGGGCCGACAACGGCTGTTTCGAGCTGGTGCCGGCCTCACACCTGCTGCCGGATGACGCCGACCCGATCGCCATCAGGGACAAGGGGCCGAGGATCCAGGTGCTGGCGGCTCCCGGCGACGTGCTCGTGCACGACGTGCGGCTGGTGCACGGGTCCGGACCGAACGAGGGCGATCTCGTACGGCGGAGCATCATCACCGAGTTCGCGGTGTGAGTCCTGGGCGGCCGACCCGCGCCCGCCCAGGGCGATCGCTAGCCGCCTGGGCGGCGCGGCAGCAGCGCCTCGACGGGTACCAGCACCTTGTCGCCGGCTGCGGCCGGCAGGCCGGCGCCCATCCTCGCCCCCAGCACGGGATGTTCTTCGGTGGGCCCGCAGTAGGCGTTGGTGCAGAACTCCCACTCGCCGCGATCCTGGGCCTTGCGCTGGGCCAGGGCCTTGGTCGAGTTCCAGATCTCCTCCAGGCCGGAGTCGTTGAGATTGCCGATCGGCGACCAGCCAAGGAAGTTGCAGAACGAGGCCTCGCCGTTGACCCCCACGTAAAGGTTGTCGAAGGTCCGCCGGCAGCCGTGCGACTCCAGGTACCTCGAGGCGACCGGGGTGCCGAAGACACGGCCCTCGAAGACCTCCAGGCCCCAGACCGTCAGCCCGGGGAGCTCACGCCGGATCTCGGCAGTGGCGTCGAGGGTGCGCCGGATCTCCGCGCGCTCGGGCGGGAGCCGGTCCAGGTCGAAGAAGTAGCGCACCCGGTCGACGCCGTACTCGGCGGCGAGTGAGAGGAAGTCCGGCACCTCGTGCAGGTTCTCGCCGATGATGACGAAGCTGAAGTCGACGGTGACGTCCCCGCCGCGGTCGAGGGTGAGCGCGCGGAAGCGCCGCACGTTGTCCAGGACCGCGTGGTAATGGTCGCGCCGGTTCACGGTGGCATAGGTCGCCGGCGTGGCGGCGTTGAGCGAGAAATTGACGAAACGGCCCCGCTCCGCCATCAGCGCGGACCAATAGTCGTCGAACCGGTAGCCGTTGGTAAAGATGCTGAACTGGACCCGGTCGTTCTGCTCACAGATCAATTCGCTGAACTCGCGAAACACTGGCACCAGCGTGGGTTCACCACCGTGCAGAACGACCTCCTCCAGGCCCGGGTAGAGCGGGACAAGCTTTTCTCGCCAGATGTGCTCGGGCAGGTCGTCGCGGAAGTTCGGCTGGAAGCAGAAGCTGCACCGGTAGTTACAGCGCAAGGTCAGGATTACATGCAGTGACTTGATATCCTCAACGGGCCGCCGTAGTTCGTCCATGATAACGTTCCCCGCCTTTCTCTGACCTCGACACTTGCTCTTTTCGGGCATTATGTCAACCTTGAAGAGTCGAGTCGTGAAATCTACAGGAGAGGGTGGCGGAATATGACCGGTCATGGTTCTCTGGAAGGAAACTCGGTGTTCTGCGCGCTGCCGTGGGTGCATATGTGCGGCTCGGTCGACGGGGTCTGGGGCCGCTGCTGCGTCGACGACACCATGTATCACGACGATCTGTACACGCA
>JBOHFW010000293.1:0-3038 GCA_050699835.1 Pseudonocardiaceae bacterium
CACCATGGCTTTAGGACACTTCGACGATCAGGTCGATCTCGACGGGGGCGGCCATGGGAAGCTCGGCGACGCCGACTGCGGAGCGGGCATGCGCACCGGCCTCGCCGAATATCTCGCCGAGCAGCTCAGACGCCCCGTTGAGCACTGCGGGCTGCATGGTGAATCCGGGTGCTGAGGCGACAAACCCCGCCACCTTCACCACCTGGACCACCGCGTCGAGCCCTACCAGGCGGTCCACCGCAGCCAGCGCGTTGAGTACGCAGGCTCGGGCCAGTTCCTGACCCCGCTCAAGATCGATCTCGGCTCCGAGCTTACCGGTGGCCACCATCGCCCCATCGATGAGCGGGAGCTGGCCAGCGGTGAAGACCAGCGATCCGCTGCGCACCGCAGGCACGTACCTCCCGGCCGGGGTGGCTACCGGCGGCAACACCAACCCGAGTTCGGTCAGCCGCCCCGACCAGCTCACGGCTTCGGGCGCTTGAGATAGGCCACCAGCTGCTCCCCGGTAGGCCCGGGCATCACCGTGACCAGCTCCCAGCCATCATCGCCCCATTGATCGAGGATCTGCTTGGTGACATGCGTCAACAGCGGCACAGTCGCGTACTCCCACTTGGTCATGGGTGCGCACGCTAGCGGGTCGGAACACTGTTTCGCACTCACGGGTGCCCAGCCGCATAGGCTCACTGCTGTGTGGTCTGACGAGCTGGCACGAGCCCGCCTGCACGTCGTCACCGGCAAGGGCGGGACCGGCAAGACGACGGTCGCCGCCGCGCTGGCTGTCGCGCTGGCCACCGGCGGCGGGCGAACGCTGCTGGTCGAAGTCGAGGGCCGGCAAGGAATAGCGCATCTGTTCGACACGCCTCCGCTGCCCTACCAGGAGCGACGCATTGCGGTGGCCCCCGGCGGTGGTGAGGTCCGGGCGCTCGCGGTGGACGCCGAGGAGGCGCTGCTGGAGTACTTCGCGTTGTTCTACAACCTGGGTTTCGCGGGTCGGACACTGCGCCGGATGGGCGTGATCGAGTTCGCCACCACGCTCGCACCCGGGCTGCGCGATGTCCTGCTCACTGGCAAAGTGAAGGAAGCGACGACCCGAGCGGAGGGCGGCGTCCACACCTACGACGCGGTGGTCCTGGACGCCCCGCCCACCGGGCGGGTGGTGAAGTTTCTCGACGTCACCAGGGCCATGGCCGAGCTGGCGAAGGTGGGTCCGATTCACAGCCAGAGCAAGGGAGTGGTACGGCTGCTGCATTCGGCGGACACCGCGGTGCACGTGGTCACCCTGCTGGAGGACCTGCCGGTCGCCGAGACCCTCGAGACCGTCGCGGAGCTGGATCTGGCAGACCTGCGGCCAGGCGCCGTGCTGATCAACAGGGCACGCCCGTCCTGGCTGCCCGTCCAATCCGGGACCGCTGCCGCCGGCGGCGCCGGCAATCCGACTACAGTCAACGGCCAGGTCGACGCCGATCGAGTCCGCTCCGGGCTGCTCGCCGCCGGTCTGGACCTCGATCCGACGGTGCTCGACGGCCTGGTCGCCGAGACCGTGGAGCATGCGATACGGGTGGACGCCGAGCAGCAGGCTCGCGCCAGGCTCGCCGACGCCGGTATGCCGCTGATCGAGCTGCCCGAGCTCACCGAAGTCGGGGGCGACGGCATCGATCTCGGCGGGGTGTACGAGCTTGCCGAAGTACTGCGCGAGCAGGGCGTGCGGTGATCCTCGAGCCATGAGCACACGCCCGCCGCCTCCCCTCAACGTCGACGCGCTGCTCGGCAACGACGCCACCAAAGTGATCGTGTGCTGCGGGGCGGGCGGGGTGGGAAAGACGACGATAGCGGCGGCGCTCGCGCTGCGGGCAGCGGAGCAGGGCCGGTCGGTGGTGGTCCTCACGATCGACCCCGCGCGGCGGCTGGCCCAGTCGCTGGGGCTCCGCGAGCTGACCAACAATCCCCGCCGGGTGGCACCCACCGGGGAGATCGAGCTGGCCGGCGGGCAACTGCACGCGATGATGCTGGATATGCGACGCACCTTCGATGAGATGGTGCAGGCGCACGCAAGCCCCGAGCGGGCCGCCCAGATCATCGCCAACCCCTTCTACCAGGCCATCTCCTCGTCCTTTGCCGGGACCCAGGAGTACATGGCGATGGAGAAGCTGGGCCAGCTGGTCGCGACCGGGCAGTGGGATCTCATCGTGGTGGACACGCCGCCGTCACGCTCCGCACTGGACTTCCTGGACGCCCCGCGGCGGCTGTCCTCACTCTTGGATGGCCGGATGATCCGGCTGTTGTCCGCCCCGGCGCGGGTCGGTAACCGTGGCGTGCGCCGGCTGGTGGGCGCCGGGTTTGGGCTGTTCGCCAGGACCATTTCGACGATCCTGGGCGGCCAGATGCTGGCCGACGCCTCGGCGTTCGTGCAGGCGTTCGACACCATGTTCGGCGGGTTCCGGGAACGCGCCACCACGACCTGCAAGCTGCTCCGAGCGCCGGGAACAGCGTTTGTGGTGATCGCTACTCCAGAGGCCGACGCCGTTCGCGAGGCAGCCTACTTCGTGAACCGGTTGGCCAACGAGTCCATGCCGCTGGCCGGGTTGGTGCTCAACCGGACGCATCCGCTGCTCGCCGACCTCCCCGCGGCGCGGGCCGAGACCGTGGCCGAAGCGCTGGAGCGAACGGGGAACGCACCGCTGGCCGCGGCGGTGCTGCGGCTACATGCCGACCGGGTCGCCTTGGCCGACCGGGAACGCCGGCTACTGGCCCGGTTCCGCCGAGCCCATCCGGCGGTCGCGGTGGTCACCGTACCCGCGCTGGCCGCCGACGTGCACGACCTCCCGGGGCTGCGCCAGATCGGTCAGCTGCTGGCAGAAGCGCAGCCTGCGGTCAGCCGGGACTGAGCCGGGGCTCAGCCAGCTAGCGCCGGCGTTCCCGGATGCACCGTCGCTGATACCGGTTCCTGCCTCCGGGTTTCCGGATCGAGCAGGCTTGCGGACTCACCACAGAATCCGGCCACCCACTGCAAGAATCAAGATCGCAGCGCGGTAGCAGGC
>JBOHFW010000294.1:0-3567 GCA_050699835.1 Pseudonocardiaceae bacterium
GGGCACCGGATGGGGTGGTGGACGCGCGCCGCCGTGCAGGCCGGGCTGGCCACTGCGAGCCTGTCGCGGCTCTTGGGCCTGGGCGCCGGCTCGATCATCGGCGGGCGGATCACGCTGGGTTTGGACCGCCACGCGCTGCAGCGCCTGGCGGCGGGGCGGCGGGTGGTGCTGGTGTCCGGCACCAACGGCAAGACCACGACCAGCCACCTGGTGGCGGCCGCGGTACGCACCGCGGGCCGGGTCGCGCACAACGCCGGCGGCTCGAATATGGCCGATGGGGCGGTCGCAGCGCTGGCCGACGCCCTGGACGCCGAGTACGCGGTCATCGAAGTCGACGAGTTACACCTGGCCGCGGTCGCCGAAGCCGTCGACCCGGCGGTGGTGGTCCTGCTCAACTTCACCCGTGACCAGCTGGATCGGGCCACCGAGGTCAGCGTGATCGCGGCCGCGGTGGGGCAGGCGCTGGCACGGCAGCCACATACGGTGGTGGTGGCCAATGCCGATGACCCGATGGTGGTGTCGGCTGCCACGCTCGCCACGCGCAGCGTCTGGGTAGCCGCGGGGGCCAGCTGGTTGGGTGATGCGACCACCTGCCCCTGTTGCGGTCGCACCCTCACCTTCACCGACTCCGGGTGGACGTGCGAGTGCAGCCTGGCCCGCCCCACTCCGGATTGGTGGATCGACGAGGGCAAGGCGTGCACCGCCGACGCGGTGTTTCCGCTGAACATCCAGCTGCCCGGCCAGGTCAATCTGAGCAATGCCGCGATGGCATTAGCCGCCGTCGAGGCCCTCGGCGTGCCAGCCGATCAGGCCGCATCGGCCCTGCGTGAGGTCACCGCGGTGGCCGGTCGGTACGCCGTGGTGCACCGCGGACCACAGGACTTGCGCCTGCTGCTGGCCAAGAACCCGGCTGGCTGGGCCGGGATGTCCTCGATGTTGAGCGAGCCGTGGCCACTCCTTGTGATCATCAACGCCCGGGAGGCTGACGGCCGGGACACCTCCTGGTTGTGGGATGTCCCCTTCGAGCAGTTCTCCGACCGTCAGGTGGTGGCCAGCGGAGAACGCGCCGCTGATCTTGGCGTGCGGCTCAGCTATGCCGGCCTGGACCACCAGACCGTGGTGGACCCGTTGGCCGCCCTAGCGACGCTGCCCGCCGGGGAGGTCGACGTGGTGGCCAACTACACCGCCTTTCACCAGTTGCGCCGGCGGCTGGGTCGGGAACGGAACGTGGCCGGGTGAGCGGAGAATCCACGGTCGATATCGGCCTGCTACTGCCCGATGTCCTGGGCACGTACTCCGATGCGGGCAACGCCGCGATCTTGGCTCAACGGTTGCGCTGGCGGGGCATTCCTGCCGAGATTCACCGGATCACGGCTCGTGACATCCCGTCAGCCAGTTGTGCGGTGTACGTACTGGGCGGGGGTGAAGACACCGCCCAACTCTTTGCCGCTGAGTGGCTCCGGCGCCATCACGAGCTGCGCCGGGCGATGCAGACCAGCGCGGTGACACTGGCCGTGTGCGCCGGGCTGCAGATCCTGGGCGTCTCGATGACCGATACCCGCGGCCAGCACTACCCCGGGCTGGAGTTGCTGGACATCACCACCGCGCCAGGCCGCCGGCGCGCCGTCGGTGAGGTGGTCTCCACCTGCACCGTTGCCGGTGTAGGCACGCTGACCGGCTTCGAAAACCACCGTGGCGTCACCACTTTGGGGCCCGGCACGGCCCCGCTGGGACGGGTAATCACCGGCACGGGCAACGGCACGAGCAGCAGCACTGGCCGCCACACCGAAGGCGTGCTCACCGACCACATCATCGGCACCTACCTGCACGGCCCGGTGCTGGCCCGCAACCCGGCCCTGGCCGACCACATCCTCCAGCGGGTTATCGGCCAGACGCTGCCTCCCCTGGACCTCCCCGACCAAGCCGCCCTGCGACATACCTACCTGCGGGGCCGCTTGGCGCGGTCCGGAGGAAGACTGCCGTAATCAGGCTCAGCCTTCGGTACAGGGATCATTCTGGAGACTCTTGCAGATCTCGCGGATGCCGTTATAGAAAGCATCATCGGCTGGCTGGTAGCCGTACGCATCTCCGTCGGCGATCGCACACTCGCCCTGACAGAAACCGTTCGCACGCAGATAGTCGGCGTTGGCTTTGCTCTGGAGCGTCGCGGTCAGCTGCTGGCGAAGCGCCAGAGGCAACCGGTCGGAAATCACCAACGGCGGGCCGGGGATGGCGCCGGACTTCCACACCGTCACTATCTGGCCAGGCTCGAGCCGGCCCTGCGCAATCAAATCCCGGTCGACGACTCGATCAAGCGCGAAACCAGCGTCGCACTGGTGGTTGGACACTGCGAGGACCACGGCATCGTGCTGACCCACGAAGATCTGCATCGTCTCGGTCCCCGGTTCGATACCCAGTGCGCGCAAAGCGATGCGGGGATAGAGATAGCCGGAGGTGGACTTGGGGTCCACGAAACAGATTCTCTTGCCGCGGAAGTCCGCCAGGGTTTTGATCGGCGAGCCCGCCCAGGTGATGCCGTACGACTGGTACTCCGGAACCTTACCTTTTTGGCGCACCCGGGCAGCTACCACGGTGATGGGGGCATCCTGCTGCTTGGCAAGCACGTAGGTAGACGGCGAGAGCGAAGCAATATCGATCTTTCCCTCGCGCAGTTCCTGAAGGATCGCAGCGTAATCGGTGCCAGTCTCAAAGCGAACTTTCATGCCGGTCTCTTTTTCGAGCAGGTCAATAACCGGCTGATGGTCCTGTTGCAAACTGGCGAATCGAGCGGAGGGCACCGCGGCAAAGACCAACACGTGTGGATCAGAGCTGTTACCACCTACCCCGCCGCTGGCGGCATTCTGGATACATCCGGGCGTGATCAGCAAAGCAGCAACCGCGACGAGCGCGACAACGGCGCGATGCGCGGGTCGCACCATCGCGGACAAGCTCCTCTGTACCGTCATTCTCTGGGCCGTCATCAGCTAGCAGGTGTGCTGGTAGGGCAATCCCTGAACGTAGCGGGCCCATTCGACAGCATCGAGCCCGCGCCCGGTGATAGCGCATGCGCGTTCCGTCGCATGATCCCGGAGCTGGTGGAGATCCGTCAGGTCCCACAGGAGCACGGTGCCCTCGGAGCCGGCCGTGGCCAGCATGCGTCCATCGGGAACCAACGCCACCGAGGTCACCGAGCCAACGTGGCCGGTCAGTGGCTGCCCGAGGACCCGGGGTTGGGCCCGATCAGTGACGTCCCACAAGATCACCCGGCCATCGTCGCTAGCGGTGGCCAAGGTACGCCCGTCACCGGAGAACGCCGCTGACACGACCAGACCACGATGAGCCGTGAGCGGCGGCCCGAGGATCCGGGGCTTGGCCTGATCCGTGAGGTCCCACAGGATCACACTGTCATTGCCGCTGGGGGTGACCTTGGCAGTCCCATCCGGGGCCAGCGCCAAGAAGTCGACCACGGCGGTGGCGCGCAGCCGGGATTGACTGAGCCGAGGCCGGTCCGGATCGGAGATATCTCGCACGATCACGGTGCCATCGGAGCTGGTCGTGGTCACGGTG
>JBOHFW010000295.1:0-10626 GCA_050699835.1 Pseudonocardiaceae bacterium
GTGCCGAACTGGACAACGACACCGCAGCGCCGACCGCCGGACGACGCGACGCCTGGTGCTACGGCGCCCCCGGAATCGGCCGCGCCCTCATAATCGCCGGCAGCGCGCTCGCAAATCCCCGGCTGACCACGGTCGGTGAGGCCGCCATCGCATCCCTCTCCGACCGCCCCGCGGATCTTTGGGACGTCGAAGGACCGACCTTGTGTCACGGATACGCCGGAGTCCTGCAGAGCGCGACCACCAGCCAAAGTGGCACCGGCGACAGCGCAGCAACCGCCGTCACCGAAGCATTCAACCCACGGCTCACCTTCGCCTTCCGGCACCTTCACAACGGCTTGCCGTCCGATCAACCCGGCCTGCTCACCGGATCAGCCGGCGTCGCCCTCGCCCTTGCAGATCATGGAGAGCTACCAGCGCCACCGATCCCCGCCCGATGGGACTCCCTGTTACTTCTCTCCTGATTCCGGGGCAGTCCTCAACCCGCCAGCACGGACTCGGCCAGTTCCCATCGACCAATGACAAGTCCATCCTGGCCACCCGCCTGCTGCGCGCCGCCGGGCAGGACTGGTACGAGCAGGGCGACTGCTGGACGCAGCTCGCCACGCACCGTACCCCGGCGTTGGGAGTGGTCGAGCCGTCACCGTCGACGGCCGCCGCTGTGCAACGGCTCATCACGGCCACGACGGACACCGCCGGCAGCCCGCTGCGCACCGCGCCCACCTGGGTCGACGCCTTCGAACACGCCGGCCGACGCCTCGCCGACCTGGCCGCACACGCCACCCCTCACGCGCGGACTGCGTGGCGTGCTCGCCCTGTGGGGTTCCAGAAGTCGGCCTGCACCTCCGACCTTGTGTGATCGGGATGCTCGGCCGTCAGTGCATGATCGTGTGCCGTGTCGTTACGTCTGCTCTACCTGGTCTTCCTCCAGCTTCTGAACCTGCTGTTGTTGCTCGGCCGCTCGTCGGCGTCCAAAGACGTCGAACTCCTGGTGCTGCGTCACGAAGTCGCCGTGCTGCGCAGAACCAACCCGAAGCCCCGCCTGGACTGGGCGAATCGAGCGGTGTTCGCCGCGCTAGTCCGGGCCATGCGAAAGCTGCTGCGGGTGCATCGATTGGTCACGCCAGGCACGATCCTGCGCTGGCATCGTCGCTTGGTAGCCAAGAAGTGGACGTACCCGAACCGCGTCGGGCGTCCGCCCATCGATGACGCTGTGGCCGTGCTGATCGAGCGTATGGCCAGGGAGAATCAGAGCTGGGAATACCAGAGAATCCAGGGCGAACTGCTCAAGCTTGGCCACCGCGTGGGGGCGTCGACGATCCGCCGCGTCCTCCAGCGGTTGCGGATACCTCCGGCGCCGCTCCGGTGCACCCACGCGACATGGCGGCAGTTCCTCTCCGGATCCTCACCAGTCTACCCGCAGCCCCACGGGCGAACGCGATCTGCGAACGAATGATCGCAACACTGCGCCGGGAGCTGCTCGACAGGATCCTGATCGCCAACGAACGCCACTTACGGCAGATCATCGCCGCCTACCTGCACCACTTCAATGCCGCGCGGCCACACCGAGCGCATCGCTGGCGGCACGACGTGCGGGGACAGGCACGAGCTACTGCTGATCGCGAGTTGAGCCACCGGTTTCGCTTTCGGCTCGGATTGGTAGCTGCCGAATGCGCAGGCGTGATCTTTCTACTGTGATGACGGATCCGTGGATGAGGTGCTCTGCAACGAGTTCCAGCACCGTGAGGACGGTCTGCGCTCGCTCGGGTGCGCGGCGTCCCTGTCGGCGTAGGAGGATGACGCTGGGCCCAGCGGCGTTGCTCAAGGCGAGCAAGGTGGCGAAGTCGGTGTCCGCGGTGACGACGATCCGCCCAGTATCAGCGGCTGCCGCCAGCACGTCGTCGTCTGGTGCACCGTTAAGGTCGAGGTCGGTAACGTGAACGGCGTCGTGGCCGGCTTTGGTGAGGATGCGCGCGAGCTCGTTCTGGAGGGACTCGTCGACCAGGAGCTTCATGCGGAAGCGGGCAGCGGCAGCACGGCCTGATCGACCGCGGCCGCAGCGAACAGGAGCGCTTGACGGATGTCGTCGGGAGCCAGCTGGGGGAAGTCGGCCATGATCTCCGCGGGAGTCATGCCCTCCGCGATCATCCCGACGACCGTCGCGACCGGAATTCGGGTACCCCGGATGCAGGGAACCCCCGCCATGACCTTCTGGTCCACGATGATTCGCTCGAACTCCATGGCCGAAGAATACCGCCCGTCAGCTGCCGGCAAGAGCGACGTCCGAGACCACCCAGCGCAGCCCGTGCATCCGCCGGATCGGAGGGTCATCTCTATCAGGCAGGCTCGGGGTGGATTGGTGGCGCTGGTCCTCCACTCGATTGATCGCCGGCAAGGGCGCACCAATGCCTGGTCTCAGGGGATGCTGACCTTGTATTAGCTGGCCGCCGATCCACCCCGCCGCCTGAGAGCTGGCACGCGTTCAGCCGGTCATTCCTGTGTTCAGCGTGATAACCGACGGGAGCCACCATCCTCCGGATCAGGTCGCATGAGTCGCTGCCTCCGACGAAATCCGGACTCCCGCGTGCCCATGTGCCGTGGCGCTGGCAGCAACGGCACCTTGACGGGCTGCTGCCCCGGAGGGGTCGTTACCCGCCGACGCGTCTCCGAATCTCCGCAGGCGCCCTAGGACATCGTCAGCACCGGCCCCTGGCACGCCACCGCGGTGACCTACCTCGCGGGATCGTTGATCATCAGGGGCGTGCGTGGTGTTGGCGTTCAGATCGGGCGCAGAGGTAGCTGCGGTAGTGGGTGGCTGCGCAGCACGATGGTAGTTCCGTCGGGGGTGTGCTCGATGGTGACCTCATCGGTGCAGGCACGCATGATCGTCATGCCATGACCGCGGCTGCCATAAGTCACGGCGGGCGGGATCCAGCGACCGTGGTCGCGGATGGTGAACTCGACGCGTCGCACGCCGTCAGGGTTGGTGATGACTTGTCCGTGCAGTTCGATGGTGCCCGAAGGCGCGGTCAGGGCGAAGCGGGTGGTGTCTTCGGCGGAGATGCGGTAGCCGTGTTCGACACTGTTGCTGACCGCTTCACTGATCGCGAGAACGAGGTCCTCCCGGTGGACCCGAGACCACCGGTGCGCCCTCAGCCACCGCCGGACCCGGTCCCGGGCGATCGAGGGAGCGACCCACTCGGCAGACAACACAGCCTCCATCGTGGCGGCCGGCAGTGCTGTGGGCGTATCGGTCTGCGCTGCGTCGGCCCGCCGGGGCCGGTTGTCTTGATCGGAAGGTGGGGACACGAGTGTATGGTTGCAGCCTTTGGCTACGGGTGCAGATCGCCACCGGCCAGCGCATGATCAACGCTGTAGTAGAGCGCAAGGAACTGATCCAGCCCGACGATCTCAATCGGCCTGATCACCGGGCGAGTCTCGTCGACCACAATCCGCAGCGGCAGGAAGCCGCGATGGTGCACCGCTTCGTTGGCGCTATCCCGCAAGATCCGCAAGCCTGGCGAGCTGAGCAGCGTCACCTCGGTGAGATCCACCACCAGCAGCCGCCCATCGAGCCGGTCGAACGCTTCCGCGATCGCCGTGCGCAGTCGGGGTGCGGTCAGGCCGTCGACGTCGCCGCGGACAGTGAGGATGACCGCGTCGTAGTGATCGGACGACCGCACCGTCATCAGTTGCTCGCGATCGGGCCGCTCACCGACGTGCTCGCCCCCGTCCGGTGTCCGCTCATCACTGGCAGGTTTCACAGCAGCGCACAGTACCGGCAACGACCCCATCGCAAAGAAGCGGTTTGAGACTGGCATGATCGCGATTTTCGACCTGCACCCCATGTCCAGATCATCGCGAACCCCGCCGCGGTGGCCACCGGCCTGGTCTTCACCGTCTTCACCGGTCTGAGGTGAGTGAGATTTTCCATGGTCGCCAGGTGCGGGATGTGTGGGTGCTGGAACGTATCGCTGACGGGTTCGGGGTGGCTCGCGCGTGGATGGGTCTTGGCTACGGTGAACAGGATCCGGACTTATCGTCGGCGGAAAAGGACGTGGATGAGGATATGAAACGCCGCGCCGTCATCGCCGCCACCTCACTCGCGGCCTTGGGCCAGGTGATCGAGGGTCTGGGTGAGCCGATCGAGTTGGCTCTGCCGAGTGCCCAGCTGCCCTCGCGGTTGGGTATGTCCCATGTGCACGCCGTGCGGACGGTCACTCAGCGGCTGGTGAGTGTGACGCGGTACTACAGCTGTACACCGAAGCGGGCTGGGCCTGTTACGACGAGGGTCTGGATGGGTGCGGCTACCTCACCCGTGCCCTGCGGGTGGCCGGGGACGCCTACGGGATCGCCAACGCCGCCTGGACGGCCGGGGCGACGCTGGTCCGCAACGGGCATCCCAACGATGCGCTGAAGCTATTCCAGCTCGGGCAGCTCCGCCTCGGCGGATTCGCGCCTGGCAAGTCCACCCCGGCAACCCCGCTCGCGGACGACCCGCGGGTACCGACCCTCACCGCTCGGCTGAACCTGAATTCCGCCACCGCCTACGCTTTGCTGGACAGCCCCGATCAGGCCAAGCGCTGCCTCATCACGGCGCACGATGGGTGGGCACCCCGAGATGCGTTCGAGCGCGCAGGTATGGATCGTGCGACTGCGGGGATTCAGCTTGACCTGGGCCGGCTCGACACTGCCGAGCAGTTCGCCGCCAGCGCGGTGCGCACCTACGGCGAAGTCCACCGCCGGGGCCGCACCCTGGCTGAGCTTCTGCTCGCTGAGGTGTACGTCCGGGCGGGGGAACCCCGGGGGCTGGCGATGGCCCACCAAGCCATCGATCAGGTGAGCACCCTGCAGTCCGTTGCTGCGCGACAGGAACGGCTACTACCGCTGGCCGCCGCGCTGGAAGCCCGGTCCGGCAGCGACACCCGGGAGCTGGCCCGCGCGGCACGCAAGGTCGCCGCCACCCGGATCTAACCGGCTGCATGCCCTCGATGCCGTCACGGGATTTCCTGCTCGAACTCGCTCTGGGCCTCGGGCTGGGCGAGCCACCAGAATGGGTCGAAGCCGATGACGGCCGAGCCGTCGTGGACGTGGTTGCTCGTCGTCGTGACCGACGTGTGCTCGAGCACGGCGAGGGACTCGAGGGCGGCGCGGACGTCGTCGGGCAGGAGCACCGCGGCGCTCCCCGCCGAGAACCCCTGGGCCAGATCGAGGACGCTGATGCCACGGCGGGCGAGCACGTGCCCATTAGCGCACGACCCCGGGTCCGAGCGGTAGCGGGTTCCACGAGCCGCTGGTCACCACGTGGTGGCGACGGCGACGTACTTGGTCTCGAGGAACTCCTCGATACCTACCCGGCCGCCCTCGCGACCCAGCCCGGAGTGCTTGACGCCGCCGAAGGGCGCCGCCGGGTTGGACACCAGACCTTGGTTCAACCCCACCATGCCGGCCTCGAGCCGCTCACACACCCGCAGGGCACGGTTCAGGTCGTTGGTGTACACGTAGCTGACCAGCCCGAAGGGGGTGTCGTTAGCGGCCGCGAGCACCTGCTGCTCATCGGTGAACGAGGTGATCGGCGCGACCGGGCCGAAGATCTCCGTGCGGGTGATGTCGGCATCCGGCGGCACGTTGATGAGCACGGTGGGGCGGTAGAAGTATCCTGGACCGCCCACCGGCTCGCCGCCGACGAGCAGGTCAGCGCCGCGCGCGACCGCGTCGTCTACCAGGTGTTGCACCCGCTCCCTCGCCTTGGCCTCGATCAGTGGGCCGACCTGGACGCCGTCCTCGCTGCCGCGGCCGATCCGCAGCGCGCCCATCTGGTCAGCCAGCCGGCGGGAGAACTCGTCGACGACGTCGGCGTGCACGTAAAAGCGGTTGGCGGCAGTGCAGGCCTCGCCGATATTGCGCATTTTCGCGATCATCGCTCCCTGGACCGCGGCATCGAGGTCGGCGTCGGCGAAGACCAAGAACGGCGCGTTGCCACCGAGTTCCAGGGAGGTCCGCATGATCTGCCCGGCGCACTGCCCGAGCAGCAGGCGGCCGACCTCGGTGGAGCCGGTGAAGGACAGCTTGCGGGCCCGGCCATCCCGGATCAGCGGCTCCATCAGTTGAGCTGACCGGGAGGTGGACACGACGTTGAGCACTCCATCGGGCAGCCCGCATTCGGCCAGGATGCCCGCCAGCGCGAGCATCGACAGCGGGGTGAGGCTCGCCGGTTTGAACACCATCGTGCAGCCGGCCGCCACCGCCGGGCCGATCTTGCGGGTGCCCATTGCGGCGGGGAAATTCCACGGGGTGATCAGCAGCGATGGCCCGACCGGTTGACGCATCACGAGCACCCGGCCCGAGCCGCTGGGGGCGGTGGCGAACCCGCCGTCGATCCGCACCGCCTCCTCGGCGAACCAGCGGAAGAATTCGGCGGCGTAGGCGATCTCACTTCGGGATTCGGCGAGCGGCTTGCCCATCTCCAGCGTCATCAGCAGCGCGAGATCCTCCTGGCGCCGCATCATCAGCTCGTAGCTGCGGCGCAGGATCTCGCCTCGTTCCCGGGGCGGGTACCGAGCCCACCCGGCCTGTGCCCCGACTGCGGCCTCGAGTGCGGCCATACCGTCCTCGACGCCTGCATCAGCGACCGCCCGTAACACCGTGCCGGTGGACGGATCCTCAACATCGAAGGTCTTGCCACCACTACCGGGTCGCCACCGGCCGTTGATGAACAACTCGGCGGGCACGGCACCAGCCACGGACCGTTCCCGGTCGCCGGTACTCATTGTGGAGAGCTCTCGCCCGGGGCGGGGGAGCGGGCCTCGACGATCAACCCGATCACGCCGATCGCCGCACCGATCAACGACACGGCGAGCAATGCCGGTGAGGTGGTCCCCGTGAGGGCGTCACCGAGCACCACTACCGCCACTGAACCGGGCACAATTCCGACCGTACCGGCCAGATAATGGCGAAAAGAGATCGACGAAAGCGCGCTGCAGTAGTTGAGCACCGAGAACGGCACCCCCGGGATCAACCTCATGGATGCCACTGCGAGCCAGCCACGACGGCGCAACCGAGCATTCACCACACGAAGCACGGTGTGATTCAGCACCGTGCGATCCAGGTGGGGCAGCATGCGGCCCCGGCCCAGCCGGCGGACCAGCCAGAACGCCAGCACCGCGGACAGCATGGTCGCTATCAGTGAGAGCGCGATTCCGAGAACCGGCCCGAACAGTAACCCGGCCGCCAGGGTGAACATGGTGCGGGGAACCGGCGCCACGGTCATCACGCTGTGCCCAAGCAGGAACACCAGTGGTGCAGCCATGCCGACCGACTGCGCCCAGGTCCGTATCTCCGGTGGGGTGGGCACCGGCAGTACTGCAACCGTGACGATCGCCGCGAGCAGCAGAAACACCGCGGTCAGTAACCAGGTACGGGACGCAGCCAATTCTCTTCACGCCCGCTTCCTGCCTCGGGAGGGCGACGGTTGTCGCCAGAGGAGCACGATACCCGGCCAAGGTGGCCGCAACGTGAGAGCAAGCGGTGAACGGTTCAGGCGGGTTTGATGTTGGCGTTGTGGTGGAAGACGTTGCCAGGGTCGTACTTAGCCTTGATCCGGGCCAGCCGCTGGTACTTGGCCGGGCCGTACGATGCTCGTACCCGATCGTCGTCGTTGTCGGTCATGGAGTTGACGTAACCACCGGCGTCTCGGGCGAATGGTCGCAGCGCCTGCCACACTGACCGGACCCAGGCCCGTTCGGCCTGCAGGATCTGTGGGGTGGCTCCGATGCCGGCGATGTTGACGATGTAGCGCGGGGTTCGCCGACCGCCGAAGGCCGTCTCGTCCTCGCCAACCTCCGAAAAGGCCCCGTCTAGGCGGAATACCAGGCAGAAACTCATCGGGGAACGCCTGGCCGGCGTCTGATCCACGATCACCGAGATCACATCGTCGGTGAGTTCGTCGAGGTAGATCGCCTCTTGGTAGCCGAGCAGGCCCCACGGAGCGGTCTCATCCAGCGTCCGCTGCAACGCGACATAGGGGATCGGGGTGACCAGCTCGAACAACGGTGGTAGCGCGTCCCGAATGGGTGCCACTAGCCGGGCGTGTTCCGCTGCGGAGGAGAAGCCGACCACGATCAGCAAGTAGCCGGGCGTGAAGTGGTACTGCGGAGGCACAAACGGTGCCGGTGGCGCGTTGAGCCCGATGGCGATCTGAGCGCCGGCGTCGGCAGGCAGGTGAGGCACGACATCACGAGCCAGCCGCAGCACCTGCTCTCCGCTGTCCATCCCCCAGAAGAACAGCCCCAGGTGCACCTCGGGCCCGACTGGGCGCAGCTGGAACTCAAAGGTCGTAACGACCCCGAAGTTCCCGCCCCCGCCGCGCAGCGCCCAGAACAGGTCGGGGTGCTCGTTGCGCGAGGCGTGCACATAGCGGCCGTCAGCGAGCACCACATCCGCCGAGACCAGGTTGTCGATGGTCAATCCCGCTTTATGGGTCAGCCATCCCATGCCGCCACCGAGCGTCAGGCCCCCGATGCCGGTGTGGCTGATCACCCCGGCGGGCACCGCCAAACCATGCACCTGGGTTGCGGCGTCCAGTTCTGCCACGATGGCACCGCCGTCCACCTGGGCACGTCGCGCGCCGACATCGATCGAGATACGGCGCATCGCGCTGAGATCGATCATCAGCCCGCCGTCGGAGACGCCGGCGCCAGAGAACGCGTGGCCCCCACCCCGCACCGAGATCTCCATTTCCTGGTCCTGGGCAAAGTGCAGCGCGGCCGTGACATCGGTCGGCGACAGGCAGCGGGCGATCGCTACCGGACGGCGATCGATGTCGTTGTTCCACTGAATGCGCGCGGTGTCATAGTCGGCGTCCTCCGGTGTGATCACCTTCCCGGCCAGCAGCATGCGGAGTGCTTCCAGATGATGAGACGACACTTGCATCATGAAACAGCTCCCAGGCGTGGCGGTGAGCATCCGGCACGCGCCGGTGCGTCGTCAGTGAGTTTGCCGGGATCCGGGTGAGACTGCACGTGCTATCGCACGACGGTAGCAATCGCCCATCCCCCAAGATGGTTGATCAAGATGGTTGATCAAGTACGTCTTTCCGGGTGTCAGTGGTATGACTATTCAGTTTCCCATACCCTGCCGAGGCGTACGGTCATGGGCAATCAGTAACTGCACGTAACTCTGCCCAGGTAGGTACCTAGCCGGGACCGTCTTTCGAATACGTAGCCGGCTGCAACGTCGACGTAGAGTCCCGGACAACCTGTACCTAAGGCAGATGATCGCTCGCGGGGTTGCCGCGCCAATGTCTATTTGGGGAGATTTCTTCACCCTTAAGGACGAACGAGTCGGCATCGAGGGTTGCGCCATCACCAACGGTGACGCCGTAGTGGACAAAAACCTTGATCCCGAGTGAGACCTGAGCTCCGATGGAGGTATAGCCAGACTGGAAGTAGCCATCTTCCAGCGAGTGGCACTGGATGACGCTACCGGTGTTAAGCACTGTGTCGTCACCGATGGTGACGAGGGTCTTCTCCGGAATGACGCAGCCGTCATCGAACACTCGGCGACCGATTCGCAAACCCGCAAGGCGCCAGATCAGGCTTTGGAACGGGGTTCCGGGCAAGGGCGGGCTGACATAGAACTTCCACAACCGCTCGTGACTCCAGAAGTAACGGTCGTAGATCGAGCAGAAGCGCGGAGTCAGCGGTCGGAAGCCCAGCACGGCCCGCTCGAGCAGCGCAGAGTAGACGATGAGAACCAGCGGGATGACGAAGAGTGCGGCCGCGAGGGCGAACGCACCGAACTGGGCCCACAAGTCAGCCGCGATCGCCAGCAGCAGCAGCCCAGCGAATAACCCGATCGAGCGCAGTAGCGCCACGGTGCCGATCGTGCCCGCGTTGTACCTGTTCTTGGCGGCTAGCCGGCGGCGGAGATCTTCCGGGGTCGTGGGGTGGCTCGCAGACTCCTCGCGCCGCGTGGTTCTGGGGATCTCAAAGGGTGGCGAGCCGAGCAGCCCGATGTCCCGGCGCACCGGGCCGTCGATCGGGACCATCACCTTGGTCGCGAGTAGGCAGTTGTCTCCGGTACGAGCGCCGGCCGGGAAGGTTACGTCGTTCCCGATGAAGTTGCGCGCGCCGACCGTCACCTCCGTGACGCGGAAGGAGGTATTCGAGAAGTCTGCATTGATGATTGATAATCCGTCGCTGACCATGGTGCCGGTGCCCACGGTGGTCAAGAACGGGGAGTCGTGCCTCAGCTGGGTACCAAAGTTCGATCCGGTTTGCTCCACCCGTGATAAATCGTAACCCAATCCGCGTACAAAGTGCACGATAAATGAGCTGTCCCCGAACAGCAGCATGAAAAACCGCGAGTTGCTCAATCCGGTGATCAAACTCTGCGCGAGGAAATAAAAACCGTAGAGTGGGTACACCCGGCCAGGAGTGACCAACGGTTTCAGCAGTCGGGGGAGGGTCATCATCACAACCAGCCCGCCCAGCACCGCAGCGAAGTAGAGACCCACCGAGGCGACCGCGACGGCCAGGTAGAAGCCCGAGCTGCCCAGGAATGGTGCGCCTGGACCGAGCAGCGCCGCGAGCGGAGGAATCCTGGTCAGCGCGATGACCAGGACGGTAG
>JBOHFW010000296.1:0-4739 GCA_050699835.1 Pseudonocardiaceae bacterium
AGACCAGCGCACCGTTGACCCCACAGGCGCCGGCCACCGGCTCCAGCTCGGCGAGCAGTTCGGCGCAGATCGCTTGCTCGCCCAACCGGACCGCCGCGGTCGCCATCCCCCCGACGAAGACCGGCCACAGGTAGGAGCGGTCATCGCGCCACTGACCGAGCGACATGACGGTGCCCAGTGCCCGGCGGGCGCCGTCGAGATCGTCCGGTTCGCCGGCCTGGGCCAGCAACGCCGCTGCTACCGCGTGCGCGTGCGAGGGCACGCCTACCCACCACCTGATCGCCTCGGCGGCGGTGGCCCGCAGCTGGCCCGGCTCGCCGCGGGCCCGCACCAGCCCCAGCAACTGCGACATGCGGACATTGCCGGTGTCGGGCTCACCGATCCGATCACCGAGCGCGCTCGCCTGTTCGATCAGCCGCTCCGCGTCATCCAGCCGGCCGTCGATCAGCGCGAGCGCGCCACGCCTGGTCAGCGCCAGGTAGTCGTAGCGGGGCTGGCCGAACCGTTCCGCCGCGCCGAGGTACTCCGTCAGGACCGCCCGGAACGCCGCCGAGCCGTCCTCCAGCAGCGCGTTGGCAGTGAGCAGCAGGCCTTCGGCGTGCCGCTCGGCGTCTCCGGTACGTTCGGCCAACCCCGTGATCTCCCGGGCCAGTTCGATTCGCTCGGCGGCCCGGCCTGGCGTCCACAGCACGTCATGGCGGGCCAGCAGGCACTCGGTCAGCGTCGCCGGGTCGTGCAGTTCGCGGCGCAAGGGCCTGCTCCGACAGCGGCCACGCCTGGGGCCGGTGCGCGGGCACCGAGTGATGCAGCTCGCGGGCCAAGCTTGCGGTGAGCTGGGCCTCCAGCGCAGTGCTGGTGCCCTGCAGCGCGCTGCGGGCGGTCTCGAGCACGGAGACGACGGCGTCGCGGGGCATCGCGAACCGGGCGCCGAGCCGCTGCACGGCCAGCGCCACCTGCCCGAGCCGCTCGGCGTCGCCCAGCGCCGCGCTGCGGTCCGTGGCGTCGTCCAGTAGAGCCCTGGCGCCGGTCGAGTCGCCGGCCCGCGCGCGAGCATCAGCCTCTTCGACCAGCAGGTCGACGAGCAGCCCACCGGACCGGGCATCGCCGGTGGGTTCGACGGCTCGACGGGCCCGCGCGAGGTGTGCGGCAGCCTCACCGAAGGCCAGCCGCGCTCGCTCGGCACGGGCCGCTACGCGGGCCCAGCGGACGGCTCGTTCGGCACCGTCCAGCGCTACCGCAGCCGCACAGTGACGGGCGAGGTCGGCCGGCACCACGGGAGCGCCCCGAGCGTGCCGGTGCTCCAGCGCGTCGGCGATCCGCTGGTGTAGCGCCAACCGCTGTGGTAACACCAGCGCGAGGTAGATGGTTTCGCGGAACAGGTCGTGCGCCAGCCAGACCCGGCTGCCGTCGGCATCCCGGATCAGGACCCCGGCCTGCATGCCGTCCTCGATAAGTACCGCGACCGCTGCCGCCTCGATGCCGCATACCTCGCTGAGCACGTCTGGCAGCAGCTCGGTCCCGGCCACCGCGGCGGCTTGCACGAGTGCCCGGCAGCCTGCGGACAGCCGGTGCACGCGCCTTGCCACCACATCACGCACCGCAGCCGGCACCACCCCAGGCGGCTCATCGGCGTCCTGGAGCAGCTCGGCAAGTTGGCGGGCGAAGTAAGGGGTGACCCCCGGTGCGCCGGTGGACCTCGGCGGCCCAGCGCTCCGCGGTCGGGATCCCGAAGGCTGCCACCACGAGGTCGTGCACGTCCTGCGGAGTGAGCCCGGTGAGGTGGACCGTCTCGCCGTAGGGGGCAAGCTCGGCCAGTGATCGAGCGGTGCGGGTACCGAGCTCGTCGTGCCGGTAGGCGCCGATGATTACCAGCGGGACCGGCCGGTAGGGCTGCGCGACGAATCTCAGCAGCTGCAGCGACGACTCGTCGGCCCACTGCAGGTCGTCGAGCACGACGATCGTGGCCCGGTGCTGGGCGAGCCGTTCCAGGAACCGGGCGAGGGCATCGAACAGCCGCAGCCGCGCGATGCCGGTGTCGGCCGGGAGCTGATGGTTGGTTGGCTCGGTGCCGCGCTCAGCCAGTTCCGGCAGCAGCCGGGCCAGCTCGACGGTGTCGGTCCGGGTCAGGGTGTGCGCGTCAGCCGGGTCCAGCGTCCCGAGCAGCCTGCGCAGCGCGGCGGCCCATGGCCAGAAGGCTGGCGCGCGTTCCGCGTCGGCGCAGGTCCCCCACCCGACCCGCAGTCCGGCGCGGGTGGTCGCCGCGCCGATCAGCGTCGTCTTGCCGATCCCCGCCTCCCCGGTGACCAGCACGAGTCGCGCGTGACCGCGTGAGGCCTCCTCGACCACGGCGAGCAGGCTGGACAACGCTTGGGTGCGGCCCACGAAGGCCATGAGCGAATTCTGCCTGCCATCCGCCTCCGCTCGCCGGTATCGAGCGAAAGTGCTTGCCGCGTTCTGGCGGTCGCGCGGAGTGTTCTGGCGCCACATTGGTCAGAAAGGCCCACCGATCCCGATCTCTGAGGAGCAGACCATGACGGCCACGTTCGATCCCACTCACTACAAGGACACCACCCGCGCCCAGTGGGAAGAGGCGGCCGCCGCCTGGCACGCCTGGGGCCCAACCTTGGAGGATTGGCTCGGCGAGGCCACCACTTTGATGCTTGACGCCGCTGGCGTGCACACCGGCAGCATCGTGCTCGACGTCGCCGCCGGTGCGGGCGGGCAGTCGCTCATCGCGGCCCGCCGGGCCGGACCGTCCGGTCAGGTGCTGGCCACCGACATCTCACCGGCGATCCTGCGCTACGCCGCCGACGAGGCCGCCCGCGCCGGGCTGACCAACGTGTTCACCAGCGAACTCGACGGTGAGCAGCTAGCCGTTGAGCCAGCCGGATTCGACGCGGTAATCTCCCGACTCGGCTTGATCTATTTTCCCGATCAGGAGCGTGCGCTGAGCGGCATGTATCGCGCGCTGCGGCCCGGCGGCCGGATCTCGGCGATTGTCTACTCCACCGCCGAGCGCAACGCCTTCTTCTCGATCCCGATCTCGATCATCCGCCGGCGGACCCAGCTGCCGCCACCCGCCGCCGGCCAACCCGGACCGTTCAGCCTCGGTGGTGCCGGCGTGATCGAGGACCTCTTCCGCCGGGCCGGTTTCCGTGAGGTCGGCTCGCAGGCCATGCCCGCCCCGCTGCGGATGCCGCACGCTGCGGATTGCGTGCGGTTCGAGCGGGAATCCTTCGGCGCGCTGCACCAGATGCTCGCTGGGCTCGCGCCTGCCCAGCGTGACGAGGCCTGGCAGGAAATTCACCGCGAGCTGGCCCGCTTCGAGGGCACCAACGGATTCGAGGGACCATGCGAGCTGATCGTCGCCTGGGGGATGAAATGACTCAGGTCCCGGCATCCGGGCCCGATGCGGGCCGGTCCGCGACACCGCGGAGTTCACCCGCGGCGGCCGGGGCAGGCCGGGCCGCTCGAAGTCCTCCCGGCGGACCTCGTCGTCGGCAACGGCGTGCACATCCAGCGCTGGCGTAGCGCCCGGCAAGCTCCAGCTTCGCGTCCTCGATCACGCCGTCGACCAGCGCCATCACCGCCAGCAGCCGGACCGTGTTGAGCCGCAGACCAGCATCGGGAATCTGGTTCCTGATGACCGTACAGACCACATCGCCCTAAAAGGGTGGTGGTTCGTTGGGGTCTGGTGGTGTGGGTGAGGGTGCGGGGTCTGGTGGGGGTGGTGGTCGTTCCAGGATGGGCCCGTGGTAGTGGATGAGGTGTGCGGGTTCGTCGGGTTCGTCGGGCCGGGGCAGTGGGTCGGGCAGGTCGTGGGTGATCGGTGGGGGTTGGGTGTGGTATGTCCTGCGCAGTGGGCTTGTCCAGGTGAAATGTCCTGGCTGGGGTTGGTGCAGCCGCCACCGGCCGACGGTCTTGAGCTGGTGGTCGTGCCGGCACAGCGGCCCGGAGTTGGCTTCCGTGGTGGGTCCGCCATGGGTGTGGTCGCGGGTGTGGTCGAGGTCGGCGCGCTGCGCGCTGGCCCGGCAGCCGGGGTGCACGCAGGATCGGTCCCGGATCTGGACGTGGCGGCGCAGTGCGGCGCCGGCGAAGCGGGCGGTGGGGTCCTGGGCGTCGAGCCCGCGCCAGCCGTACTGGGAGTAGCGGATGTACTGGGCGGCGAGGTCGGTGACGATCCCGGCCCAGGGCCCGCAGGCCTCGGGGTCGGTGGCGAGGTCGGTGAGCAGGGTGGCGGGGATCTGGAGCTCGACGATCCCGCCCCGGCATGGTGGCAACTCACCCGTGGTGGGTGCGGGGTGGTGGGGTCGGCGGCGGGTGATCCCGGCCAGCAGCAGCTGCCCGGTGGCGTCGGTGATCGCGTAACGCCACTGCGCGGCGCGCTGCGCGGTCACCATGGTGCGGGCGATCTGCGCGGGGACCGGTCCCCAGCCCGCCACCTCCCCGGGGTGCTCATCGCGGCCGAGCAGGGTGCCCAGCCCCACGCGGACCTCCACCCCGGCCCGCCAGACCAGCGGCGCGCTGGAGCTCTCGGTCACCGGCTCGCCGGTTCTGGTTGCCCCGCGGTCACCATTACTGCCGTCACCGTCCTCAGTGGCACTGTCCTTGGCAGCAGCGGTGTCGGTGGGTGCGCCGCCACCGGCGTCGCGAGCCGGGGCTGGGCCGCAGTCCGAGACCTGATCCTCGGGCGTTGGGGTGCTCGCAGGGCCGGGTCCGGTGGGGTGATCAGGCTCAGC
>JBOHFW010000297.1:0-2558 GCA_050699835.1 Pseudonocardiaceae bacterium
ACCACCATCTTCGCCGCTTCGGTCTTGAACTCAGCCGTGTATTTCCTGCGCCGTTCTGACATTCATCCCCCTCCATTCCGGGACGGACCTTATTGGGTCCGCTATCCGGAATGTGGGAGGCGCGCCAAGTGCAGCAGCGTGTCGGTCGGTTTGTAGCGGTGCATGATTCCCGTTGATGTTGGTGCGGTGCGCGCCAGGGCGCGTTCTTTGATGCTCATGTCGGCGTGCAGGTAGATCTGGGTGGCGTCAGTGGATTCGTGACCCAGCCACAGGGCGATCACGGAGACGGCAATCCCCTGAAACCGTAGAGACTTCGGTTAGTGTGATCTTGTAGTTGGGCCGTTTCGTTCGCGTCGCGCGCGAGTCGGGCAGGCGCTGGCCTGCCCGCGCTGTGCGCCGGTTGGGGGCCGTCGAGGCTCCGGGGTCAAGGGCGGCCGTAGGCCGTCGCGGCAGCGATCGCGTCAGCGACCCTTGAGGTTGGAGGTGCGGCCCCCGTATCCTGCGCGGCGCGAGAACAGAGCCAGCGGCGGCGTAGCCGCCTCCGTTGTCTTTGTGCCCGTGGGTGAGCATCTCGCTCAGGCCACCTCGGTGTCGGGATCGTCCGGTTGCGCCAGCTCATGGTCGATCGGGGAGATCATCCCGATGGAGGAGTGCCGACGGGTGCGGTTGTGGTCATCGATCCAGGCCGCGACCCGCCGGCGCGCGGCTGTCTTGGTCGCGAACTCTTCGCACGAGCGTAGCTCGAACTCCAGGGTGGAGTGCCACGATTCGATGACTGCGTTGTCCAGCGCCGATCCCGGTCGGCCCATGGATTGGCGGATCCCCAGCCGGGCGCAGGCCGCGCGGAACATCCCGGCGGTGTACTCGCTGCCGCGGTCGGTGTGCAGCACCACCCCGCCGACCTGCCCGCCACGTACCGCGACCGCCATCGCCAACGAGCCGTAGGCTAGCTCGGCGTCGTGGTGCTCGCTCAAGGCGAACCCCACGATGCGCCGCGAGCACACGTCCAGCACGCTGGACAGCTGCAGCGTGCCCTCGGCGGTGTCGATCTCGGTGCCATCGCCGAACCAGCGCTGGTTTACCCGTCGTGCGCTGAAGTCCCGCCCGACCAAATCCGGCGCGCGCCAGCGCCCCTTGCCCGGGCGGGTCGTGCTCCGACGGCGACGGCGGGCTCTGGCCCGCAACCGCTGCTCAGCCATCAGCGCCGCGACGGTGTTGTCACTAACCCGCCAGCCCATGTCCCGCAGGTCCGCGGTGATCCTCGGCGAGCCGTAGGTGCCCCGGTGACGGGCGAACAAAGCCGCGACCAACACGGCCAACGCCCGCCGCGCCGCGCCGTCGCCACAGCGCCACCTGTAAAACCATGCCTGGGAGACCCCCAACGCCCGACACGCCAAGGCATGCGGCACCCCGTATTCGGCCCTCTGGGCCGCGATGAACCCAGCCACGGCTACCGCCGACCCATCGCGTCCTTGACCCAGAGGGCCACCGAGCGCTTGAGCACATCACGCTCCATCGCCAGCTCGGCGTTCTCCCGCCGCAGCCGAGCCAGCTCGATCCGCTCGTCCTCGCTGAGCCGGCCGTTGCCGTCCTTGGCCTGACGGTCCAAGGCCACCCAGTTGGCCAGCGTGCCCGAATTGATCCCCAGGTCCTTCGCTATCTGCGCGATCGGGCGGCCGGTCTCGCGGACCAGCCGGACCGCGCCCTCCTTGAAATCCTGATCAAACTTCCGTCGTGACTCCGCCATCGCCACCGCCTCCTTTAAGGCGATGTCTCCACGTTACGAGGGGAAACCCAGAGATGTCGGTGCCTGTGGCCAGCAGGGCCATGGCGGTCGAGTGCCGCAGGGTATGTGGTGTGATGGTCTTGGTGGCCAGTGTCGGGCAGGTGCGGGCGGCGGTGGCAGTGTGTCGGGTGACGAGGTGGGTGACTGCGTCGCGGCTGAGCGCACTACCACGGCAGGTGATGAACACCGGTTCGTCGCCGCGTGCGTTGGTTCGTTCGGTGAGCCAGGCCCGTAGCGCCCGCGCCGCAGGTCGGGTCAGCGGGGTGCAGCGGTTCTTGCGTCCTTTGCCAGTGCACTGCACGTGTGGGCCGGCGCCGAGACTGATGTCGGCGATGGTGAGGCTGATCAGCTCGGACACCCGCAGCCCGGTGTGGATGGCCACCAGCAGCAGGGTGTGGTCGCGTCGACCCAGCCAGCTGGTGTTGTCTGGGGCGGCGATCAGCGCGTCGCATTCGGTGCGGGTGAGGTAGCTGACGATCGCGCGGTCGACGCGTTTGGCCGGGATCGCCAGGACTTGTTGGATGATCGTGGCGTGTTCGGGCGCGTGCAGCGCGGCGTAGCTGTAGAAGGAGTGGATCGCGGCCAGCCGCGCATTGCGGGTGATGACGCTGTTGCCTGTGGGTGCCCGATATTCGGTCACGCCGTTGACCTGCGGTGTTGCTAGCCGGTTCGGTTGGGCATGATCCGCGTCCGTGACGTTGCGACTCGTGTACTTGATCTTCTGTCAGGTCAGTGCCTGGATGGCGCTCCTCATGCGATCGGAGGGATCCAA
>JBOHFW010000298.1:0-11546 GCA_050699835.1 Pseudonocardiaceae bacterium
CCGGCGTGGTGAGCGCGCTCGAACCCACGCTCACCAGTCTATGACGTCCGGCACGACGTCGGTGCCCGCACGGCCTCACTGGCGCGGCGCCCGTCCTAACCGCAGCAGCACCGACTCCCCAGGTGCATCGTCGAGACCGTCGTTGTCCACCACGCCAACCATCTCGCCCAGCCCGGTGATCGCCAAACCCTCGGGCTTGTCGGCGACCACGCCTCCGCCCGCTCGCAGCGCCGGAATCAGGTCGAGCACCGTCTGCTTGACCAGCACCGGCCGGGGCGTCCCGGCGAGCACTGGTGTCACGCCGGCCAGCTCCACCCGGGTGACCTTCTTGATCTGCGCGTCATCGCCACGCCGGTTGTCGCGCTCGAGGACCAGCAGCGTGTCGTTGTCCACCGTGGTGATCTCTGACACCCCGACCGTGGCCCCCGCCGGAGCCGGGTCCAGCGGGTAGGCCACGAAATCCCATGCGCCGGTCGCTGGGGTGAACCGGGCCAGCTTGACCTGCCCGCGCGGGTCGTCGGCCCACTCGCGCTGCACGGCGACCCACACCTGCTCGTCCGTGCCCTGCCCGATCGTCGTGACGCCTTCGAAGCCGTTCGACGTCGCCCCGGCTGCCACCTGCGCGGGCAGCGGCACCTCTCGGATGACGGCGCCGCGCCCGTCCAGCTCTACCAGCAGGTTTGCGACTCCCTCACGCGGGTTGCCTTCCGCGGCGATCCAGTAACCTCCGCCCGGGCGCGCGGCGATGCCCTCGGCGTCATAGCCGACAGGCGCGCCGTCGTTGGTGACGGTCAGCTCATCGGTGAGTACCGCGGGCCGCAGCAGGGCGTCGATCCGCAGCACCCGGGTGGGCCGGTAGGCGTTGTCGCTGACGGCGACCAGGCCACCGAAGATGCCCGGGATACCCGGCACGGCGTCGAGCCCGGACAGCGCCCCGAAGCCGAGGGGCGGATTCCCCGCCGAGACGATCGAGGGCGCCGCGGCGTTGCGGCCCAGCGCCAACAGCAGCGGCAGGCGCGTCATCCGGTAGGTGGAGATCGACGAGCGCACGTTGTCCGCGGCCGAGTCCGCCTCCGCCGCGACGACGAGCGCGTCGCGCTGCGGCAGTGGCAGCAGCCCCTCCGGCCCGACGCCGGTCGGCACGGCCTGCACGAGCTCGGGGCGGCGCGGGTCGCTCACCCGGTAGATCGCGACGAGGTTGGCCCGCTCCAGCCCGACGAACACGTAACGCTGCCGGCCGTAGGTGGCGACGGCGATGCCCTCAGGTTCCACGCCCTTGTTCTCCGCCCGGCCCTCGTTGTATCTGGCCGTAGCGCACCGCCAGCTGCTCCAGCTCGGCGCCGGAGGAGAACACGACGGAGCCATCCCGGGTGTCGAACACCGTCCAGGTACGACTGCCGCCCACCAGATCGCCCTCGTCGGCGGTGGCGACGTGACGGTCGTCCAGCCAGCCCACCGCATCCGGCTCGCGCGGCAGGGTCACGGTGCCATCGAGCCGAATCGTGCCGTCCTCGACAGTGTCCACGCCGGACGCGGTGCCGGTGCCTGCGGTGAAATCGGTGACGATCCTCCCGCTCGCCAGGTCCACCACCGCAATGTGGTTGTTCTCCTGCAGCGTGACAACTACCTGGTTGCGGTTGTTGATCGACACGAACTCCGGCTCGGGGTCCTCGGGTGCAACGTCGGCGAGTCCGGTGAGCTCCACCCGGCGCACCGGCCAGCCGGCGGGTGCGCCGGTGAGGTCGAGAATGGCCAGGAAGCCGGCCGGCAGCTGCGGGATCCTCCCGTCGTTGACGTCCTCGTCGCGCTCGTTCTCAATCGCCACCGCGGCGTAGCGGCCGTCGGGGGAGACGTCGATGGAATCAGGCTGCCCGCCCA
Organism: Pseudonocardiaceae bacterium; assembly: GCA_050699835.1. Taxonomy (GTDB): domain Bacteria; phylum Actinomycetota; class Actinomycetes; order Mycobacteriales; family Pseudonocardiaceae. Next base: position 1,879 of record JBOHFW010000298.1, read on the forward strand.
GGTCATGCTCGGCGACGATCGCGCGGCGCCGCACGTCCACGACTACCAGCCGCCCGGACGGCTCGGTGAACGACGCGGAGGTGTTCACCGCGACCAAGGCCAGGTCACCGACGATCTGCACCGATGTCGGCTCGCCCGGCACCGGCAGCACTCCGGCGGGTCGTGGCGCGGCCAGGTCGGCGATATCGACGAACCCGATCTGTTGCGCCGGGGAGTCGGTGTAGACAGCGAGCCGGCCATCGTCGGTGGCGGCGATGATCTCGGCAGCGGTCTGCTGGCCGGGTGCGGAGTTGCGGAACACCGGCAGTGTCGCGACGCGGTCGAACCGCTCGCCGAACTGCGGTATCCCGGACGCGAGCGCCGGTCCGGCCTGGGCGGGGCTGGCGAGACCGCCGGTGACCGCCACAGCGCACAGCCCGGCAATCACCGCCCGGCGGCGGGCAGGGTTCATGATCACAGCGGCCTCCTCGGGTATGGCGATGAAGTTCGTACCGCCATGTCCGATCGCGGCGGTGGACAGTCGGTAAACGGAGGCGCGACAAGGGACGGCGAATTGCCGGATGCGGTCCGGGATGGCAAACCAGGCGCCTGCAGACGCCGGGCCCCAGCTGCTCGCTTAGACTCGGTGCAGGGTTCTCATGATCCGGCGCTCGTCGTTGCGCCGGATCCAGTTCCGTCCTTCCTGAGGAGTACTGGCGTGAAGAGCACTGTCGAGCAGCTCAGCCCGACGCGAGTGAAGATCAACGTTGAGGTGCCGTTCGACGAGCTGAAGCCCGACTTCGACCGCGCTTACAAGAAGATTGCCCAGCAGGTCACCATTCCAGGATTCCGGCCGGGCAAGGCGCCGGCCCGGATCTTGGACCAGCGCCTGGGCCGCGGCGCGGTGCTCGAGGAGGTGATCAACGGGGTAGTGCCGGCGAAGTTCGCCGAGATCGTTTCCGCAGGCGAGGTCCACCCGATCGGCCGCCCGGAATACGAGGTCACGAAGATCGAGGACGGCGACCACGTCGCGTTCACCGCTGAGGTCGACGTCCGGCCGGAGATCGAGATGCCGGCGTTCGATGAGCTCGCGGTCTCGGTCGACGACGCCGAGGTGACCGACACCGAGGTCGATGAGCAGCTTGACGGGCTCCGTTCCCGCTTCGGCACGTTGCTCGCGGTCGAGCGTCCCGTGCAGGACAAGGACTTCGTGACACTCGACCTGTCGGGGACCGTCGAGGGCGAAGAGATCGCGGAGTTGGCGACTTCTGACCTGTCCTACCAGATCGGCTCCGGTGAGCTCATCGAGGGAATCGATGATGCGCTCCTCGGGGCCGCGCAGGGTGAGGAACGTACTTTCACCACCACTTTGGCGGTGGGGGAGCGTGCCGGGCAGCAGGTCGAGGTGACGGCGAAGATCCAGGCGGTGAAGGAACGGGAGTTGCCTACAGCGGACGATGAGTTCGCCCAGCTCGCCAGCGAGTTCGACACCCTCGAGGAACTCCGCGGCGATCTGCGCACCCGGCTTGGCCGGGTCAAATCGATGCAGCAGGGTGCGCAGGCCAGAGATGAGGTGCTCAAGGCGCTGCTGGCCGCCACCGAAGTCCCGCTGCCGGAGGCGATTGTCGAGAGCGAGTACGAGTCGCGCAAGCATGACGCCCTGCACGCCTTCGACCACGACGAGCAGCGCCTCAACCGCTGGCTGGAGCAGCAAGGGCACAATCCGGAGGAGTTCGACACCGACCTGCGCAAGAGCGCGCGGGAGACGGTGAAAGCTCACCTGCTGCTCGACGCGATCGCCGACGCCGAAGAGCTCTCGGTCTCCGAGAGTGAGCTCAGCGAGCGCATTGTGTATCAGGCACAGCGCCACGGCGTGAGCCCCAACGAGTACGCCCACAAGGCCCACGAGTCCGGTGCGCTCGGCTCTATCTACGCCGACGTCCGGCGCGGCAAGGCACTGGTCACCGTGGTGCGGCAGGCCACCGTCACCGACGCCTCCGGACACTCTGTCGACATCGACGCACTGATTGAGGCTGCCACTCAGAGCTAGGTGCGCCCGTGCTAGGACGCACGTCGCAAACTGGCGTAACGCTCTGAGCGAACCTCGGGCGCGGCAGGAAGTACCCGGCGGCTGCCTTGGTTAGGGTCGGCAGTATCAGAGTTCGGATCGATCTCCGGGCTGGACCCCTTACCCACCGCAGGTGGATCCGATGACAGAAGGTAGGCACACGTGAGCTCGGACCACATCGCCTCTGCCGTACCGCTGCGGGGCGCCCCCGCGATGCGGACCGGCACGGCTGGCCTCAACCTGACCGACTCGGTGTCTGAGCGGTTGCTGCGGGAGCGCATCATCATGCTCATGTCCGAGGTCAACGATGACGTCACTAGGCAGATCGTCCCCCAGCTGTTGTTGCTGGAAGCGGAGGACCCCAACCAGGACATCAGCCTCTACATCATGTCGCCGGGCGGCTCGGTGACCGCGGGAATGGCCATCTACGACACCATGCAGCTGATCAAACCCGACGTGGCGACCTACGCAATGGGCCTAGCCGCATCGATGGGACAATTCCTGCTCTCCGCAGGAACCCGGGGCAAGCGATATGCGCAGCCCCACGCCCGGATCCTGATGCACCAGCCGTCCGCAGGTGTCGGCGGTACCGCGGCCGACATCGCCATCCAAGCCGACATGTTGACCAAGCACAAGCATGAGCTGGCAGAGCTCATCGCTGAGCAGACCGGTCAGCCCACAGACCGGATCATTGCCGACTCCGACCGCGACCGCTGGTTCACCGCAGAGGAGGCCCGCGATTACGGCTTCGTGGACCACGTCCTGACTAGCGAGCACCCGCTGACCGATGCGAGCCGCTGAGATTCGAGGAGCCTTGATGTACTACCCACAGTCGCGATATGTCTTGCCCTCGTTTATCGAGCGCACCAGCTACGGGATCAAGGAGTCCAACCCCTACAACAAACTGTTCGAAGAGCGCATCATCTTCCTCGGTGAGCAGATCAACAACACCTCGGCCAACGACACCATGGCGCAGCTGCTGGTGCTGGAGTCCACCGACCCGGACCGGATGATCACCATGTACATCAACTCACCGGGCGGGTCGTTCACCGCGATGACAGCCATCTACGACACGATGCAGTTCGTCCGCCCAGAGATCATGACGGTATGCCTCGGCCAAGCCGCCTCGGCCGCCGCGGTGCTGCTCGCCGCGGGTACCCCAGGTAAACGGCTCGCCGTGCCCAACGCTCAGATCCTCATCCACCAGCCGGCCACCGAAGGCGTCTACGGGCAGATCTCGGATCTGGAGATCCAGGCCGCCGAGATCCAGCGGATGCGTCGTCTGCTGGAGACCACCCTGGCCCACCACACCGGCCAGAGCGCGGAACGCATCCGCGCCGACATCGACCGGGACAAGATCCTGACCTCCGCCGAGGCCAAGGAATACGGGATCATCGACGATATCAGCCAGACCCGGAAGCTCTCCGCAGTACGGTGATGACCCTGCGTCGCGCGACACGCCGAGCGAACAGCGCAGCCGCGCCAGAATAGCCAATATCGGGAAAGCTAGTCCTCCCGCACGGCGGGGTCGGACGGGTAACGTCGCACATGCAGCCAGGCGCGCTGCACACCACGCGCCGGGAAGGACAAGAGGCCAGCGCCCATGGCACGGATCGGTGACGGCGGCGACCTGTTGAAGTGTTCCTTCTGCGGGAAGAGTCAAAAGCAGGTCAAGAAGCTCATCGCCGGGCCAGGTGTGTACATCTGCGACGAGTGCATCGACCTGTGCAACGAGATTATTGAGGAAGAGCTCGTCGACACGGGTGACGTCAAGCTTGACGAACTACCCAAACCCAGCGAGATCCATGACTTCCTCGAGGCTTACGTCATCGGCCAGGACGACGCCAAGCGCACGTTGTCCGTCGCCGTCTACAATCATTACAAGCGTATTCAGGCAGGTGAGAAGGGCCGCGACGACGAGATCGAGCTGGCCAAGTCGAACATCCTGATGCTCGGTCCGACCGGATGCGGCAAGACCTATCTGGCCCAGACGCTCGCCAAGCTGCTGAACGTTCCCTTCGCCATCGCTGACGCCACAGCGCTCACCGAGGCCGGCTACGTCGGCGAAGACGTCGAGAACATCCTGCTCAAACTGATCCAGGCCGCGGATTACGACGTCAAACGAGCTGAGACCGGCATCATTTACATCGACGAGGTCGACAAGATCGCCCGCAAGTCGGAGAACCCGTCGATCACCAGGGACGTCTCCGGCGAGGGCGTCCAGCAGGCACTGTTGAAGATCCTGGAGGGCACCACCGCCAGCGTCCCACCACAGGGCGGTCGTAAGCACCCGCACCAGGAGTTCATCCAGATCGACACGACGAATGTCCTGTTCATCGTCGCGGGAGCGTTCGCCGGCCTGGACAAGATCATCGAAGATCGGATTGGTAAGCGGGGACTGGGCTTCGGCGCGGAGCTGCGGTCCAAGGCCGAGATCGACACCTCCGACGTGTTCGCTGACGTCATGCCGGAAGATCTGATCAAGTTCGGGCTGATTCCCGAGTTCATCGGGCGGCTACCGGTGATCGCCAGCGTGACGAATCTCGACAAGTGCTCCCTGGTGCAGATCCTCACCGAGCCTCGCAACGCCTTGTCGAAGCAGTACTGCAAGCTCTTCGAAATGGACAGCGTGGAGCTGGAGTTCACCAGCACCGCCCTGGAGGCGATCGCCGATCAGGCCATTCTTCGCGGCACCGGCGCCCGCGGGCTGCGCGCCATCATGGAAGAAGTGCTGCTGCCGGTGATGTATGACATCCCCAGTCGGACCGACGTGGCGAAAGTGGTCATTACCGAGCAAACCGTGCGGGAGAATGTGAATCCGACAATCGTGACCCGCCAGCCCACGCGCCGCGAACGCCGCGAAAAGTCCGCCTAACGGCGGTTTGGGGCTCTTCAAGTACCGCCAACCCCGGACGGCGCTGCTGCTAACAGCTACCAACCTGGGCCGTCGTGGCGCGTAACCGGGTGCGCGTTCCGCGAGCGGGCGCTCTAATGTGATGGGCGATGATTCAGCCGTCGGTTCGTAGCGAAGATGCCGCGCTGACCGCCTTCCGGGCAGTTGACGCCGAGTTGGACCGACGTTGGCCGGAAAGCCGGATCGAGCCGTCGCTGACTCGGATCGCGGCGCTAGTCAACCTGCTCGGCTCGCCACAGCGCTGTTACCCGGTGCTGCACATCGCCGGCACGAACGGCAAGACGTCGGTGGCCCGGATGCTGGATGCGCTGCTGTCGCGCATTGGCCTGCGAGTAGGTCGCTACACCAGCCCGCACCTGCAGCAGGCCACGGAGCGGATCAGCCTGGACGGGGCACCGATCACACTGGAACGGTATGTCGGGGCCTATCGCGACATCGAGCCCTACATTGCGCTGGTCGACGCCGGATCGCCGGTGCCGATGAGCAAGTTCGAAGTGTTGACCGGGATGGCGTTTGCGGCCTTCGCCGACGCGCCGGTGGATGCCGCCGTCGTGGAGGTCGGGCTCGGTGGTAGTTGGGACGCCACCAACGTCGCCGACGCCGCCGTCGCCGCGATCACCCCGGTTGCTGTGGATCACGTCAGCTATCTGGGCAGCGACGTCGCGGCGATCGCTGCGGAGAAGGCCGGGATCATCAAGCCCGGTTCGGTGGCGGTGCTCGCAGATCAGCTGCCCGAGGTCGCCAGGATGATCGCGGCCCGCAGCATCGAGGTAGGGGCGGCCGTCGCGCGAGAGGGCATCGAGTTCGGTGTGCTGCTGCGCGAGATCGCTCTGGGCGGGCAGCAGCTGAAGCTGCAGGGTCTCGGTGGCGTGTACGGCGAGATCTTCCTTCCGCTGCACGGCGCACACCAGGCTCGCAACGCCGCGCTCGCGCTCGCCGCTGCCGAGGCGTTCTTCGGCGCGGGCGCTAACCGGTCGCTGGACATCGACGAGGTGCGTAATGCCTTCGCGGCGGTAACCAACCCGGGACGGCTCGAACGGGTCCGCACGGCGCCCTCAGTCTTCCTCGACGTCGCACATAACCCACACGGTGCCCAGGCCCTGGCGGCGGCTCTCCGTGACGAGTTCGCCTTCCCCAAGCTGATCGCTGTGGTCGGGGTGATGCGCGACAAGGACGTCCGTGGCATCCTCGTGGAACTGGAGCCGGTCGTCGACGAGGTGGTGCTTACCAGCGGTAGCTCGCCGCGTGCGATGGACGTCGACGACCTCGCCGCAGCGGCTCATGAGGTGTTCGGTGACTCACGGGTGATCGTTGAGCGCCTACTGCCCGACGCGATCGAGACGGCCATAGACGTCGCTCTCGACGCCGGTCCGGACTCTGTCCGCGGTGCGGGCGTCGTGATCACCGGCTCGGTGGCGATGGTCGGACAGGCGCGCACCCTGTTTGGCCAAGATCCGCAGTGAGCGAGCCGGTCCAGCAAGATCCGCTGCGCGGATTGCGCGGCATCTTCGCAGGCGTCCTGGTGATGGAGGCGATCGTTGTCGGGCTTGCCCTCCTCGTCGTCGACCGGCTCGGCGGCGGCCTAGGCGGGCCGGCCGGCTGGTACACCGGCGCTCTGGCGCTGGCAATGGTCGTTGCGGCTGGTGTGCAGCGCCTCTCGTGGGGTTTGGGGCTAGCGCTCGCGCTGCAGGTCGCCATGGTCGCTGGCTGGTTCGCCCACCCCGCACTGGGGGTGCTGGGCCTGCTGTTTGTGCTGGTGTGGGGTTACCTGCTGGATGTGCGCTCCGCGGTCACCCGGCGGGCCGCGAGCGCCTCCAGCAGCAGGGATAAGACTCAGTAGCACTCTGTCCTGCTCAACGTCATCCGGGCGGATCCGGTCGCTGCCAAGTAGACTGCCGGCGACGAGTTGGTGCACGGGCCGGAAACGTTGCCGACTTCGTCATCGGAGCCCACGCCGCGGTGCTCGGGATGCAGTTGCTCACCAGGCACCGTACGTACTTCCCGACCATCGACATCATCGCTCCGGTGTCCGGTCGATAGGCTCCTCGTGTCCGATCACCGTTATCACCTTGAGGAGAATGAGCTGCTGTGAGCGAGCGCACCCTGGTCCTGGTCAAGCCTGACGGTGTCAGCCGCGGCCTGGTTGGCGAGGTGATCGCCAGGATCGAACGCAAGGGTCTGACGTTGGCCGCGTTGGAGCTGCGTATGGTCCCGCGCGAGCTGGCCGAGCAGCACTACGCCGAGCACGCGGAGAAGTCGTTCTTCGGCTCGTTGCTGGAGTTCATCACCTCCACCCCCGTGGTGGCTGCCGTGGTCGAGGGGGAGCGCGCGGTGGCGGCATTCCGGCAGCTGGCTGGCGGTACGGATCCGGTGGACAAGGCCGCGCCGGGGTCGATCCGGGGTGACTTCGCATTAGAGACCCAATCAAACCTGGTACACGGATCGGACTCGGTCGACTCCGCCAAGCGCGAGATCGCGCTGTGGTTCCCCGAGCTGTGATGCCCGCGGCCTCGTACCGGCTGCTGGCCGAAAAACTGCCTGGAAGTGTCGGGGGCCCCCGGTAGCGTCGAGGTCGTGTCCGATTCCCTGGTGCAGGCTCGTGGCTTATGCAAGCGGTTCGGGGCGTTTGAGGCAGTCCGGGGGATCGACATCCACGTCCGGGCTGGCGAGGTGTTCGGCTTCCTGGGGCCCAACGGCGCCGGCAAGTCCTCAACCATGCGCATGATCGGGTGCGTGTCTCCGCGCAGTGACGGGGAGCTTCAGGTGCTCGGGATGGACCCGGATGCCGACGGACCGAGGATCCGGGCCCGCCTGGGGGTCGTGCCGCAGCAGGACAACCTGGACGTCGAGCTCTCAGCGCGGGACAACCTGTATATCTATGGACGCTATTTCGGCATGTCACGGGCTGCGGCGCGGGCCAAAGCCACTGAGCTGCTGGATTTTGTCCAGCTCACCGACCGCGCCGCCGAACCCGTTGAGCAGCTCTCCGGCGGAATGAAACGCCGGCTGACCATTGCCCGGTCGCTGGTCAACGATCCGGAGCTGATGCTGCTCGACGAGCCGACCACCGGGCTGGATCCGCAGGCTCGCCACCTGCTGTGGGACCGGCTGTTCCGGCTGAAACAACAGGGCGTGACGCTGATCATCACCACCCACTACATGGACGAGGCCGAGCAGCTGTGCGATCGCCTCGTGGTGATGGACGGCGGGCTGATCGTCGCCGAAGGCTCGCCTCGTGAGCTCATCACCCGCTACTCCACACGCGAGGTCCTTGAACTGCGATTCATGCCAGATGGGCAGCAGGGCTGGCGGGTGAAGCTGGGCGATCTGGCCGATCGAGTCGAGGAGCTACCTGATCGACTCCTGCTTTACGCCTCAGACGGCGAGGCGGCGCTGGCCGCCGTACACCAGCGGGGAGTGCAGCCGATGTCCGTCCTGGTCCGGCGGTCCACCCTGGAGGACGTATTCCTCCGGCTCACCGGCCGATCCCTGGTGGACTAATGACTGGGGGACTGATGAGCACAGACTCGATGACTCATCGCGGTGGCGGCCGGGTGTTGACCGGGTGGGGCGCCGCGTGGGGCGTCGTCGAGTGGCTGTGGATCTGGTACCGCGGCAACTGGCGAGCCACGGTCGTTACCAGCCTGCTACAGCCGCTGCTGCTGCTCGTGGCCTTTGGGGTCGGCTTCGGTCGTCTCATCGACACCAGCGATCGGGTGGCCCAGGCCACTGGCGGAGTGCCCTACCTGGTGTACCTTGCCCCCGCGCTGCTTGCCGTCGGCGCGATACAGACCGCAGCATTTGAGTCCACCTACCAGATCCTCTCGTCATTCAAGTGGCGGCGTACCTACGAGGGCATCACAGCCACCCCGATCACACCGGGGCAGCTGGCTGGGGGGCAGCTCATCTGGATAGCGCTTCGGCTGACCATATCTGGTGCCGCTTATCTGCTGGTGATCATGCTGTTCGGCGCTGTCCGCGGACCGGGTGTGCTGGCCGCGTTGGTCTTCGCTGTGTTATGTGGCACGGCGTTCAGCGCGCCAGTAGTGGCGTTCTCGGCGACCCAGGAGCATGAAGGAGGCGCGTTCGCGGCCATCTTTCGGTTTGTGGTGCTGCCCATGACATTGTTTTCCGGGACCTTCTTCCCGATCTCTCAGCTCCCCAGCACAGTCCAACTCCTGGCCTGGATCAGCCCACTGTGGCACGGCACCGAACTGGCTCGCGGCGCCGCGCTGGGTACGTTGCAGCTGACCGCGGCAGCGGGGCATCTCGCTTTTCTGACAGTGTTGCTAGTGGTGGGCGTGCAGCTGACCCGCTGGCAGTTCCGGGTGAGGCTGACTCGGTGAGCGCGCTGCGACAGTTATCGCGGCAGCTCGATGTGCCACGCGTAGGGCTGCTGCTCAGGGTGTTACCGCCAGGGTTGTACGCCGGCCGGGCCCGAATTCTCGTTGCCCGTTCGGCGCTGGCGTCACGAAACGCATGGCTGGCCATCGTCTCAGGATTCTTCGAGCCGCTGTTTTACCTGGTGGCGATGGGTCAGGGGCTGGGCAGTCTGATCGGCACAGTGACCGGGCCAGCCGGGCAGCAACTGAGCTACGCGACGTTCATCGCGCCGGGGCTGCTGGCCGCGTCGGCGATGAACGGGGCGGTTTTCGACGCGACCTTCAGCTTCTTCATCAAGCTGAAGTACGCGAAGCTCTATGATGC
>JBOHFW010000299.1:0-14800 GCA_050699835.1 Pseudonocardiaceae bacterium
GCCACCGGGATCCGCGCTATCCCTTCGGTAGCGCCAACGAACCCGCCTTCCCACCACAACCTGACGAATTGCGGCGGCCCGGGCAACGGTCCGGTGACCCGATCTGCAAACGAGCGGGTCCACCGTCTGGTCAGAACGCCGGCCACGGGATCGCCGGCCAGTGCCCGTTGGGGGCCGGGAACGTCTCCGTGCTCAACAGCCGGTCCGCGCGTTCCCGCACGGCCCGCACCTCCGCGCGGGTCACATGCTCGGTGAGCACCGCACCCAACGGGCCATCCAGCTCGCAGCGCACACTGCGCAATACCTCGAGCACCGCGGTGGACAACGGCTCACCGAGGAAGCCCCACAGCACGGTGCGCAGCTTGTCCTCGCGGTGCAGGCAGATCCCGTGGTCCACGCCATACACCGCACCATCCAGCCCGGCCAGAACGTGCCCACCCTTGCGGTCGGCGTTGTTGAGCAGCACGTCCAGCACAGCCAACCGGCGCAGTCCTTCCGTGTCGGCGTGCACCAGCAGTGCCGGGTTGCCGTAGCGATCCTGCGCGCGGAGCACGGTGCGCCAGCCCCGCGGCACCGCGTCAAGGGCCACCACATCCACCAGGCTGCGCTCATCTTCGGTGTCGACCCAGAGCTGCACCATGCCGAACCCCAGCGGTCCTGATCGCAGCACCGTGGGGGGTACCAGCGACCATCCGGTGGCCTCCGACAGGAGCCAGCTGGCCACCTCTCGGCCGGCCAGCGTGCCATCCGGGAAGTCCCACAGCGGACGCTCCCCGCGGATCGGCTTGTACACGCAGTCAGCGCTGACCCCCTCGCAGTGCACCGTGCACAGCAGGGTGGCATTGGAGGCGTCGACAATCCGGCCGGTCACGTCGATGCGGCCGCGGTGCAGTAACGGCAGCGCCGCCGGATCGGTGGGCAGCACCGCGGGCTCGCTCAGGCCTCGACCTGGCGACGGTAGCCATTCTGCCGTGGACAGACGTGCCCCTTGGGTCCCAACGGCTCCGCGCACAGCGGACACGGTTTGCGCCCGGCTGAGATCACCCGCTCGGCGCGCACGGCAAAGGCCCGAGCCTGCTCGAGCGAGAGGAACACCCGCACCGCGTCCGGACCCTCCTCGGCGTCATCGAGCACCATGGACTCGTCGATTTCCTGCTCGCTCACCGCGAGCAATTCGACGACGATGGCCCGCGATTCGACGTCCCAGCCCAGCCCCATGGTGCCGACCCGGAATTCCTGCTCGACAGGTGAGCGCAACGGCTCAGTGTCCACTGCGAGTTCCTCGGATTCGGTGGGAGCACTGGCACCCAGCCGACGAACGACCTCGTCGAGCAGCGCGGAGAGGCGCTCGGCGAGCACGGCGACCTGCTCCTTCTCCAACGCAACACTGATCACCTTGGCCTCATCGGCGGCCTGCAGGTAGAAGGTGCGCTCGCCGGGCTCCCCGACCGTGCCCGCGACGAACCGGTCGGGGGTACGAAACACATGGATGACACGGGACATGGCAGTACTGACACTAGAGCACCTCGCGCGCTCCGGCAGCGACACTCCCACACCTCAGCTACTGGTGCCGGTCGGTCCTCCGGGGGTGGCGTCCGAGGACAGTCGCCGCCGGCGCCGGCGCTTGGCTGGGACCAGTGACCGCAAATCGTCATGGCAGTCGTTGATCCGTTGTACGAACGGCCGGGTCTCGGTGTAGGTCACGGCGCTGACCGAGCACGGGTTGGCGACAATGCGCTGGAAGCCGTCCAGATGCATGCCTAGCGCATCGGCGAGCACCGCTTTGATGATGTCGCCGTGCGTGCAGACCAGCCACAGCACCTGCGGGCCATGCTCGGCCACCAGCTTCGCGTCCCACTCCCGGATCGCGGCCACCGCCCGAGCCTGCATCGTGGCCAGACCCTCTCCACCGGGGAACACCACCGCCGAGGGGTGCGACTGCACCACCTTCCACAGCGCTTCCTTGGCCAGCGTGCGGATCTCCCGCCCAGTCCACTCGCCATAGTCCATCTCGATGAAACGGTCGTCGATGGTCATTTCGAGCTCGCGCGCCTGCGCCAGCGGGGTCAGCGTGTCCTGACAACGCTGCAGCGGTGAGCTCACCACCGCCGCCAGCGGCAGCAGCGCCAGGCGCTCGACCAGCGTCTGGGCCTGCGCCTGACCGTGCTCGTCGAGTGCCACCCCCGGGGTACGCCCGGCCAGGACGCCCGCAGTGTTCGCCGTGGACCGGCCATGTCTGAGCAGGATCACGGTGCCCACGCCGCCACCCTACGCACTCGCTCGGTCAGGTTGCGCTGATCGATCCGGTGGCCAGCAGCACCAGCACGATGACTCCTAAGGCCAGCCGGTACCAGACGAACAGGTAGATGCTGTGCCGCTGGACATAGCGCAGTAGCCACGCGATCGTGGCGTAACCCACCGCAAACGCGATCAAGGTGGCGATCACCAGTTGGGCCGCCGAAGGCTGCAGGCCTGGTCCGCCGGTCGCGAAGACATCCGGGATCTGGAACAAACCGGCAGCCGTCACGGCTGGGATGGCCAGCAGGAACGAGTAGCGCACCGCGGCGGCGCGGGTCAGCCCGAGAGCCAGGCCGGCGCTGATCGTGCCTCCGGACCGGGACACCCCGGGCACCAACGCCATCGCCTGCGCGAAGCCCAGAGCGACCCCACTGGGCACAGTGAGCTGCTCCAAGTCGCGTCTCTGCCGCCCCCAGAGCTCAGCGGCGCCCAGCACCAAGCCGAACACGATCAGGTTGCCGGCGATGATCCACAGATTTCGCCCTGACGTCTGGATCTGGTGTTCGAACAGCACCCCCAGCACACCGATCGGGATGCTACCGATGATCACCAGCCAGGCGAGCCGGTAGTCCGGGGTAGCGCGGATCTGCGCCGAACTGAAACCGCGGAACCAGGTCGCCACCAGGTGACCGATATCCCGAGCGAAGTAGATCAGTACTGCCGCCTCGGTACCCAACTGGAGAACGGCAGTGAACGCCGCGCCGGCGTCGTCGCCGAAGAAGATCTCCGAGGCGATCCGCAGGTGTCCCGACGACGAGATCGGCAGGAACTCGGTGAGGCCCTGGAGGAGCCCCAGGACCATGACTTGCAGCCAGCTCACGCGGGTGCACCCTACGGCCGCCCAGGCGTGCGCGTGCACCCGCTAGCGTGCACTCCCGTGCAGCAGCGTTATCTCGGCCGAAGCGGACTGCGAGTGTCCCGGATGGCGCTGGGCACCATGACGTGGGGCCACGACACCGATGCCGAGGAGGCCGCCACTGAGCTGGTCGCCTTCGTCGATGCCGGGGGAACACTGGTCGACACCGCCGATGTGTACAACGACGGTGAATCCGAGCGAATCCTGGGTAAGTTGCTGGCCGAGCTCATCCCCCGGAACGAGATAGTGCTTGCAACCAAGGCGGTCGCCCGCCGCGACGAGGGACCCTTCGGCGGCGGCGCGTCCCGGGCGGCGCTGCTGGTGGCGCTGGAGGGGTCACTGCGCCGGCTGCGCACCGATCACATCGATCTCTGGCAATTGCACGCCTGGGATCCCGCGGTCCCCCTGGAGGAGACGCTGTCCGCAGTGGCCGATGCGGTGCGCTCGGGCAAGGTTCGCTACATCGGGGTCTCCAACTACACCGGCTGGCAGCTGGCCACCGCGAAGATGATCTCAGAGGTGCCGCTGGTGTCCACCCAGGTGGAGTACTCACTGCTGGAGCGAGGGGTGGAACGCGAGCTAGCTCCCGCGGCGGCACACCACGGGGTAGGTCTGCTGCCGTGGGCGCCGCTGGCCCGTGGGGTGCTCACCGGCAAGTACCGCAACAGCACCCCCAGCGGTTCCCGGGCAGCCTCGCCACACTATGCGCGTTACGTCGAGCACCACCGCACGGATCGGGCCAACCTGATCGTGCAGGCTGTGGCCACCGCCGCTGACGGGCTGGGGGTGTCCCCGCTGGAAGTGGCCCTGGCCTGGGTGCGGGATCGGCGGGGGGTGGTCGCCCCGGTCGTCGGAGCGCGGGATGCCACCCAACTGGCCGGGTCGCTGGCCGCCGAGGAGGTCGAGCTGGCCCCGGCGATCCGGGCCGCGCTGGATGACGTCAGCGCGATCGAGTTGGGCTATCCGGAACGTCCACTGGGGTAGCCACGATCGATGACGTTATCCCTTGGACGGACCAAAAGCCGACCGAAGTGATGACAGGTCAATCACAGAACGCTGCGCAGCGTCATCGATCCAGGCTGGGGATGCCCGGCCATTTAGCGTATAAACGCCAACAATCGGCTACCTGGGGATGACGAGGGGGTGTCATGTCAGGAATGCTTGACTCTCACCTCGCCCCCTACCGACGAGGAGGTCGGTGTGCCCGGTGCCCTGCACGCGGCGCTGCCGGCCGCGTTGCTGGTGGCCGGGCTGGTGTCGGCCGGATGCGGGACAACCGAGCAGCGAGCCGTCGCCCCGGCCGAGCCGGCGGTGGCGCCACCGGGTGGGTCGATCCCCGCTGGGACCATCGTGCCGCTCGGGTCACCGGCCAGCGAGGTGGTGGTCGATCCGCGCACCGGGACAGTGGCGGTGGCGTTGCTCGACCCGCCGCGGCTGCTGTTGAGGACGCTGGATGGCGCCACGCCGGCACGGCAGGTTCCCCTACCCGGCCCGGCCGGGGATCTTGTCCTCGCCGCTGAGGGTGACGCGCTGCTGGTGCCGGTGACGGCGCCAGGGTGCCTGATCCGGGTCCCGCTCACGGGTGGGGCACCGAGCAGGACTGATCTCGACGGCCCGGCACGCGGGGTGGTCGTGGTGGGTGGTGTCACCGTGGTCGCGCTGGGCGACCGGCTCGCCGTGCTCAACGGAAACACGGTGCTCGAGAACACCGCGCGCCCGCCGATCCGGGGCTTTGTGGAGGCCACCCGGTTGGTTCCGACCGGGGCTCCGGCCGGGACCAAGATCGGCGTGCTCGATCGGGGGCGCACCGCGGTGAGTGTGGTGGACCTGGCCTCCGGCGAGGTCAGCCCGGCGTTGCGTGCGGGCAACGGTGCTGCCGATGCGGTGGCCGACCGGTTCGGCCGGATGCTGGTGACAGATGCCCGGGATGGGGAGTTGCTGGCCTTTGCTGGCGACCCACCGGTGTTGCGGCAGCGATTCCCACTGCCGGGCGCGCCCTACGCACTAGCCTACGACAGCCAACGAGACCTGGCGTGGGTGAGCTTGACCGGTCGTGACGAGGTTGTCGGACTTGGTGTGGCGGGAGGCGAGCCGGTGGTCATCCACCGGTTCCCGACCGTGCATCAGCCCAATACGGTGGCCGTCGACCCGGTCAGTGGCCGGGTCCTGGTGGCCTCCGCGTCAGGAGCAGGACTGCAGGTGATCGATCCCGAACGGGTGGTGCATTAATGATTGAGACAGTTGATGGTGATGGCCTCGACTGGGAATACCAGCCGCTGCGGTTGCCGCGTGAGGTGTCCCGGCGGACTGCGGCAACCCAGCTTGCTGTACAGGCCGAATTCGCGGGCTGGGAGCTGTCCCGAGTCCGTGCGTATCGTGACGGCACGCGGACCGTATGGCTGCGCAGGCAGCGCACCCCGTTCACCCAGCCCAAGCTGTCGATGTAGAACCTTGCCCCGGGCATAACGTAAGGGCCCGCACCGGCCGGGTGCGGACCCTACGTGAGTCTGGTCGGTCCGGGTCGTAGACGGCGACCCTGCGAGCAGCCCTCAGGCGCGGAGCGCGCGGATCTGGTCAGCCTGTGGACCCTTGGGGCCCTGAGTAATCTCGAACTCCACCCGCTGGTTCTCCTCCAGCGTTCGGTAGCCGGTCGCCTGGATCGCCGAGAAGTGGGCGAAGACATCGGGACCGCCACCATCCTGGGTGATGAAGCCGTACCCCTTCTCCGCGTTAAACCACTTGACCGTGCCGGTCGCCATCTTCCATCTCCTTCTCGGGCCCCCTTGTACGGCCCGTAATGCGGGTGTCCTGGATCACCGTCGTGATCACCGGCAGCGCCTGTGCACGAACCGCGCTGGCCGGACACAACGAACGCCTGTGGCGCGCTTGCTCCACAGGCGTCCTTGGAACCAAGACTGCTACGGCCGCAGACGTTAGCAGAATCAACAGCTCCGGAGGAACCGGTCGAGGACGCGGGTACCAAAGATCAGCCCGTCGACTGGTACTCGTTCGTCGACACCATGGAACAGCGCAGCGAAATCGAGATCGGGTGGCAGTCGCAACGGTGCGAACCCGAAGCAGCGCATTCCCAGCCGGCTGAACGACTTGGCGTCAGTGCCACCGGAGAGCATGTACGGGATCGTGCGGGCGCCGGGATCCTCGTGCAGGATCGCGGCATCCATCGCAGCCACCAGGTCGCCGTCGAAGGTGGTGAGAACCGATGGCAAGTGGGACACCCACTCGCGGGTCACGTCGGGACCGAGAAGCTCGTCGACCTCCCGCTCGAATGCTGCCTGCCGTCCAGGCAGCACCCGGCAGTCCACCACCCCCTCAGCCGAGGAGGGGATGACGTTGGCCTTGTAGCCGGCGTCGAGCATCGTCGGGTTGGCGGTGTCGCGCAGCGTCGCGCCGACGATCCGGGCAATCCCACCGAGCTTGGCGACCGCGCCTTCCACGTTGTCGCCGGAGAAGTCCAGCCCGGTTTCCTCGCCGACGGCAGTCAGAAACTCCTGCACCGTGTCGGTCATCACTAGGGGGAAACGGTGGTTGCCCAGCCGGGCCACCACCGCACACAGCGCCGTGACCGCGTTGTCCTCATGCACCATCGATCCGTGCCCGGCCCGGGCCCGGGCCCGCAGCCGCATCCAGGCGATGCCCTTCTCCGCGGTTTGGATCAAGTACAGCCGGCGTCCCTCGCGTACGGTCAGGGAGAACCCGCCGACTTCGCTGACCGCCTCGGTGCAGCCCTCGAACAACTCTGGGTGGTGGTCGACGAGCCACTGTGAGCCGTAATACCCGCCGGCTTCCTCGTCGGCCAGGAACGCGAAGACGAGATCGCGCGGCGGGATGACGCCCTCGCGCCGGAACCGCCGGGCGACGGCGATGGTCATCGCGACCATGTCCTTCATATCGACCGCGCCGCGGCCCCACAGATAGCCGTCCTGCACCGCGCCGGAGAACGGATGTACCGACCATTCGGCGGCGTCGGCTGGCACCACGTCAAGGTGGCCGTGGATGAGCAGCCCGCCCCGGGTGGGGTCGGCACCGGGGAGGCGGGCGATCACGTTGCCCCGTCCCGGCGCACCGGACTCGACATAGGTGATCTCAAAACCCACCTCGTCGAGCTTGCCCGCGACGTACTCCGCCGCGGCCCGCTCTCCCACCAGAGTGTCTGGGTCGCCGGTGTTGGTGGTGTCGATCCGGATCAGGTCGCTGGCCAAGCCGACGACCTCGTCCTCTGCCGTGCTGGTACTGCCCTCCGGTGCTTCCATCTGGCCTTCCTACCACCGCTGATCGACCGGATCTACGATGCTTGCACCGAGTTGGGCGAGCAGGTGGCGATCGGCTACCCTCGTTGCGCGCCACCTGGTGGTATTGGTGTGCGCGAGGTCTCTCATGACAAGGTCCGAGTGGCGGAATGGCAGACGCGCTAGCTTGAGGTGCTAGTCCCCGGCTAGGGGGTGGGGGTTCAAGTCCCCCCTCGGACACCCCGTGGTGGCAGACCTGCCACATCTGACGTATCAGTGTTCAAGTGCGCTCGATCACGCGCCCCGGCGCCTGGTAGAGCGCTTTTACGCTGCTCAACCGGGGTGGTTGCGGTGAGGGCCGGGGTGATCGCTCCGGTGGTGCCGCCAGTCCTGCCTGCCAGCGGCCGGGCCGTTGCTCCTAGCGTCGTAGCGCTGGTTCGTGGACCGTTGCCGCTGCCCACCTTGACCCCTCGACGCACGTCCACTGTGGTCTACGGGCTGTCTGCGCTTGATGATCGGGGCCGGATAGCGGATCGGGTCGTTATGCGGGCATTGGGCTGGTCCGCCGGGCTTCGCCTCGACATCCACGAGACGGGCGGGGTGCTGGCGATCTTCGCCGACCCCAAGGGCGTCTATCAGGTCACGAGCCAAGGGCACCTCCGCCTACCCGCTGCCCCGCGCCACAGGTGCGGCCTACAGACCGGGGACCGCGTCCTCTTGGCTGCCGACCCCCAGCGGTCCCGGCTGGCCGTCTACCCGCCCGCAGCGCTGGACACCCTCCTATCTCAGCAGTCGACCGAGACGACGGGCGGTGAACCCACATGACCATCCCACAATCCGCCCCCAGCGCTGCCGACCTCGACGCCGCGCGGATCCTGCTCGCTCGGCTCGGTGTCTCCCCGGGTGATCTGCTGGCAGCGGTCGAAGACAAGCGCGCTCCCGCGCCGACGTTCGCCGAATACATCCCCGTTGTCCGTGTGGCCGTGGCCGAGGGAACCCGTCGCGTCTATGGGTCCTATTGGAATCGGATCGCTGAGCACTGGGGCGCTCGGCGGTTGGACGAACCGACCCCGTCAGAGGTTCATCAGCTAGCCGAACACGTCAAAAACAACGTGGTTACTCGCCGCAACGCGCGTGGTGGGCGCAGCGCCGCTGAGCACCTGATCGCCGCCCTACGGTGTATCTACCGGCACGCCGAAAACGACGGCCATATAAGGGCAGGCGAGAATCCAGCGCTCAAGGTGGCCAAGCCACGGCGGCTACCGTCCACCCGTCGCGCCGTGCCGGACACGCGACTGGCCGAAATCAACAACGTAGCCGCGACCACCGGCAATGATCCCGCGTTGGACACCCTGATCCTGCGGGCGCTACTGACGTTTCTGTGGGTGCATGACCATGATCGAATGAGGGCGCACGCCGTGTCCTGTCTAGAGTTTCCGGCTTACCACAGTCAGAGACGATCTAGATGGGAACGGTGTGCGCACTACGAGGGTATGGCGGCGGGTGCTGGGGGTCGAGCATACGGTGATCGAGTCGGTGGATCTGGAGCCCGGCGGGCGGGGTGGGGAGGTGCTCGTCGCGCAGGTCCGGGTCAAGGCCGGGGTGGCGCGACGCTGCTCGCGGTGTCAGCGCCGCTGTCCGGGTTATGACTCCAGCGCGAAGCCCCGGCGCTGGCGGGGTTTGGATTTGGGTACGACGCAAGTGTTCCTGCCGGCCAGCATCTCTCGTGTGTCGTGTCCCGAGCATGGGGTGGTGGTTGCGGTAGTGCCCTGGGCGCGGCCGGGGTCGCGGTTCACCACGGCGTGTGAGGACACTGCCGCCTGGTTGGTCTGCCACGCCGCGCTGTCCGTGATCGCGATCTTGTTGCGGGTGGCGTGGCGTGTCCGACATCGTGACCCGGGTCGTGGCTGAGCGGGCCGGGCAGATCGACCGGCTGGCCGGGCTGCGCCGGATCGGGATCGATGAGATCTCCTCTCGCAAAGGACAGCGCTACCTGCTCGTCGTGGTTGATCACGACACCGGGCGGTTGGTGTGGGCGGGCAAGAACCGTAACCAGCACACCCTGGGCAGGTTCTTCGACGACCTAGGCGCCGAGCGGGCCGCGGCGCTGACCCATGTCTCGGCGGATGGAGCCGAGTGGATCCACGACGTGGTCACCGCACGGGCGCCCCAGGCGGTGTTGTGCCTGGATGCCTTCCACGTGGTGGCCTGGGCCACCGAAGCCCTCGACACGGTCCGCCGACAGATGATCAACCGGCTGCGCGCCCAAGGACACGACGACGAGGCCGCGGCGCTCAAGGGCAGCCGCTGGGCGCTGCTGAAAAACCCCCCGAACCTCACCGGGAACCACCGCACCACCCTGGCCGGCATCGCCCAGGCCAACGGTGGGCTCTACCGCGCCTACCCGCTCAAAGAGCAACTCCGCGAGATCTTCGCCTGCCGCGATGTGGACACCGCCAAGGCCCTGCTGGGCGGGTGGATCTCCTGGGCCCAACGATGTCGCCTCCCCGCCTTCGTCCGCCTCGCCAAAACCATCAAACCCTTCCGGGTCTTGATCCTCAACACGGTCGAGCACGGCCTGTCCAACGCCCGCTCCGAGGCCACCAACACCCACCTACGGCTCCTGACCCGCCGGGCCCACGACTACCGCACCCCCGAGTCACTGATCGCCATAGCCGACCTCACCAGAGGCGGACTCCGCCCACCACTCCCCGGACGATCATGAAAAGCCACCCACGGAAACGTCAGTAGAGCCGTCGGGTGGGTAATCGGGCAGCGCTGGGCCATTAGGCACGATTGGCGGTGGCTGAAACCGCACGCCGCACTCGGCGACCACGATTCCGTCTGGGCGCAGCTGACCGCGGTGAGTGTCCGCGTCAGCAAGCGAACGCAAATACCAGCAGTTCACCGGAACCACCCCGAATCGCCTGGTAATCTCGGTGCCGTCACTCTTGATGACCATGCCGCCCGTTCGGGTGAAGCCCGACGATCGTACATGTCTCGTCCCAACATTGCTCGCAGGTAAGCCACAGCGTCCTTTCCATTTCGCCGTCGGGTCCTCGTGGATGGGTGGCGCCACACAGGCAGCGCATCGGCACACCCAGCGGCACGCTGCACTCTTCGCGGTCGATAGCGTGCCGCCGCCCGTTCAAGGGGAACCAGACGAACGTAAGTGGATTCGGGTGGGGTGTAGGTACAGCCGGCATCTGCAACAACCTCTTCCTATTTCTTCATAGCGAGACAATCAGGTGGGTATGGGATGGTGTGGGAGTTGCAGTATTGCGGGCGGCTAAGGCGCGGTTTCTTAGGGTTCAGCTTGGGGGAATCGACTTGGACGTCTGGACCATTCTCTGAACAGCTCCTCTGAGATAGTTTCATGACGGCGCGGGCGAATTTCCATCATCTGCAACTGTTCAGGTGTAACGCCGCAGTACAAGATGACTGCGTGGAGGGTAGTTTTGTCAACGGGCGTACTAGTACGACTGGGCGCTGGATCACCGCTCGCACGGTAGATGTATTCCGCCGTTGATTCTAGAATGTCAAATAGGGTTATACCGTAGACGTTTCCGATATCAACTAGTCTAACAAGTTGAGGAAGAGATGCACCCTTCTCGTAGGAACGTAGTGTTTCCGCCGGGATATTGCTGCACGATGCCAGTTTTTCGAACGAGTATTCCGCGCTTTTTCGTCGTGCCCGTAGCTCCAGGCCGAGGGCAATCCGGTAATCGGAAAGTGCGCGACGGTGGACGTCGAGAACAGTGTCGCTCATCCCGCCGAAACCTCATTCTGTCTACGTTCTGTCCGGGGGTCGGAGGCCGGACGGTGCCCGACGTCGCGTGCCACGCATGACGCTATGAGCGGACATGTGGGGATAGATGCCCCTGCAACGCATGACTTTTATGCGCCCCGCGCATACTGATCTTGAGGAGGAGGCTACGATGGCTCGACGCACCCACCAGCAACGGTCGGTGACAGGGTGGTGACGGAGGGTTCGGCGTGACTTCCGCTGGTCGGTACTGCATGAGGTGCGGCAGTCGCTTGGCTCGCGACAGCCGCGCGAGCATGTGCGCACCATGTCGCCAACTGAGCGGGATCGGGTCCGACCATGCCCCGGACCTCAAGGCGGACTTCTGGGACACAGATCAAATGCGAGATTCATTCGCGTCTCGTGACATGGGGACGGTTGTCCGGGCATACAGATACCACCCGGCACACGGACACAAGCCACTTCCGCAGGAGGTCGTGAGTCGATGGCTTGGGATTACTCAGTCCCAGCTGAGTCGGATCGAATCCGGACGGAACCGGGTAGACGCACTCGACAAGCTCATGCATTACGCGCGCTCACTCAAGATGCCGACCGACCTCCTGTGGTTCGAGCTGCCAGAAGAGAAAGAAGAGGCTCCAAAGCGTTCCGGTGGCGTATTCGCCCTACCTGATGGCCCGGTAGTTGCTGCTACGAGCCTGCGCACAGAGTCGGCGCTTGCCGATTCATTACTAGGGACACTTGACCTGTACTCAGAAATGGACAATCTGGCTGGTCCGCAATCACTCGTAAACATAGCGCCACAGCAACTACGATTCGTCGAGAGTCTTCTATCAGATGCCCACGATAAAGACCGCAAACAACTTCTGTATGTAAGAGCGCGTTATGCGGAGTTTGCTGGATGGGTTTATCAGGACACGGGCGCGCTGAACAGTGCAATGCAAATGTCAAGCACTGCTCTCGACTACGCGCAAGAAGCGGATGACGAGACGCTTATCTCATATATCTTGATGCGGCGTAGCAACATCGCCACTGATGCGAAACGACCCGAGCTAGCATTGAAGCTCGCAGACGCCGCGTTGGATAAGGCTACCCGTCTTCCTCCGAGTTATCGCGCTGTCGCACTACGCCAACGAGCACATGCAAGTGCACAGCTCGACCAGCCAGACGATTGCGCGAGGACCCTCGAACTGGCGTTCAAATTCGCCGGACGAAGCGTCGACTCGGAAAAAGACCTAGCGCAGTACTGCACGCCCGAATATGTCGAAATGGAAGCCGCGCACTGCTGGATCGAACTGGACCAAGCAGATAAAGCTATCGACACATTGCAGCACAGTCTTGCGGGGTGGCAACCGGAATTTCGTCGCGACTTAGGACTCTGCCTGGCCCGTCTCGCGGTCGCACATGCGAGCACCGGACAAATCGAGAATGCACTCATTGTTGCAGACCGGTCGCTGGAAATAGTGCGTGAGACTAAATCGTTCCGAACCGAAGATCAGCTCGCTCGAATCTCAGGCATACTGATAGCGCGAGGCGCTGGAGACGAAGCTCGGCGATTTGACAGGAGCATCAGGTCACTGAAGTCGTGAAGGAAAAGAGTTATGCTGATCACCGCTGCAACGTCTACCGATGAAGCTAAACGTGGCGCCACGGTCGCCGTGCTCCCGGTGGGAAGTTTCGAGCAGCATGGCGACCATCTGCCGCTAACAACGGATACCATCATTGCGTGCGTTATCGCAAACCATCTAGCGGCAACATATGACGTACTCCTCCTTCCGCCAGTTACCATGTCATGCTCACATGAGCATGAAGGCTTCGATGGAACTGTAAGTATCAGCTCTCGGACGCTGATCGCCATCATCGATGATGTCCAGTCGTCTCTGGCCAGGTCTGGAATCAAGTACCTGGTACTAGTCAATGGCCACGGCGGTAACTATGTACTGTCCAATATCGCACAAGAAGCGAACGTCACTGAGCACAGAGTAGCCTTATTTCCGGGCCGGGAAGATTTCCGAATCGCACGCGAACGCGCCGAAATGGAGACCACCACCAGCGAGGACATGCATGGCGGCGAGTGGGAAACATCGATACTGCTGCATTCGCATCCTCATCTCGTTCGTTCGACGTACTCGCAGAATGACCACGATGCACCGCAACGCCCTCATCTTTTGATCACGGGAATACGGGCCTATGCGACGAGGGGGATTGTCGGTAGGCCATCCGTTGCAAGTGCGGCGAAGGGACAGGCCGCGCTTGACAGCCTAACCAGCTCTTTTTCAGATGTCCTTAAAGTCCTGACCGGCTAGCACGTCAGCTGGCGAGTTTGTTATGCTCGCTGCGCATACGATCTATGCGCGAGAGTAGCGCGACCCATTCCTGGCACGCATAGAAGATATGCACCACTTTCCTGAATTTCCGGTTGTCGCGGCCTTTTACTCAATGGCACACGACCCACGGTTCCGCTGGGTCGCCATCGAGTTAATCGAGGAGATCGACATGATACCGGTGCATACCTGTGTGAGTGTCTGTTGTGATCAGTGCGGGGATGCTTTGGGCAGTCCCGTGTTCGAAGCGCACTTCCCCACTGAGCGCGCTGCACTGGAGGCGGCCACGGTCGAGGGGTGGCAGTTCGGCCCGGGTCGGCGATGAGCGCCCGGGACCGCGTGATGACGACCGACCATCCACAGCCGCCACCGCCTCGGGATGGTCTGGTGGCGCTGCCCGGTCCGGCTGGTCCGCCGGGGCCTGCGACACACAGCGGGCAGCACCCGGCAGCGGACGTGCTCAACGGGGAACTGCTCAGCGAGCCCGGCTACGCCCAGCGTCAGATGCCGGTGGTGTTGCCGGCCTGGCTGCACTCCCGGGACACCGCGCTGGCCACGCTGCGGTGGGCGCTGCGCTACGCCGGGCGCCATGTCGCGTTTCACGCCTTGCGTGCTCCTGGTTACGGGTTGGCGGTGCTGTGGTGGACGCTGCGCGGCGCCGGCCGGGCCATCGCGACTGGATGGCGGTGGGTCAGTGTGCGGGGTGAGTACCGGCCGTTGATCACCGCCGCGCGGGAGGCCAAGAAGTGGGACCTGGTCCGGGAGCTGATCAGCGAGCGGCGCGCGCTGGCCCGGGTCCGGATCATCACCACCGCCTGGCTGACCCTGTCCGCTGGCGCGGCCGGCGCGGCCGGCTACCTCACCCTGGGCACGGCGTTGGCCTGGTGGGTCGCCGTTGGGGCCGCGCTCGGTGCGCTGTGGTTAGGCCGGCCGCGCACCGCGTCGGTGTTGCCGCCGGGACCGGTCCTGCCGGTGCAGCTGCAGTTGTCGGTCGACATGCTCACCGATGCGCTGCGCGCGGCCGGGCTGGTCAAGGCCGACGCCACGCCGCAGCTGGTGACCCCGGCGTTGCGGGATGGCAACGGGTGGGCCGTCACCTTGGATCTGCCCCGCGGCGGGGGCAAGACCGCCGCTGATGCCATCGCCAAGCGCGACACCGTGGCCGCCGAGCTCGGCGTGGATGAGATCCAGGTCATCATGTCCCGTATCCGGGCCGCCGCGGGCGGCCACGCCGGGCGGTTGGCGGTGTGGGTCGCCGATGACGACCCCTACCTCGGTGACCCGCATCCCTCGCCGCTGGCCGGTGTAGAGC
>JBOHFW010000300.1:0-11708 GCA_050699835.1 Pseudonocardiaceae bacterium
TGGTTAGGCAGCACTCAGAGATCCACGGGACGCGGGCTAGTGCCCGGGCGGATCAGCAGTGACATGGTGGCTGTTATCCGGCAATCCGGCTGCGCAATCAGCGGGGATCTGGAACCGGCTGGCCACCGGGAGCCAAGGGTGGTGGGGCAGGGCTCGACCGGTGACCAGCCGGAGTCTGGTGTGCAAACCGGGGATCGGGAAGCAGGTGCGCCGTGACGCACTCACGGCAGAGATGACGGCTCGGCAGCTGATCATGTTGGATCGTCGCACTCCGGGCACACCTGCTCCGGATCCGGCGGCCTCCCCCGCAGCGCCAGATCACCGGTGACCAGCTCCCCCGGCGGCGGCCCGGCAACCCGCAACGTGGGCCGGGGAGTGAACACCGCACCACAGCGCGCCTGCACGGTGCCATCACGACGCAGCTCACCCCGGTGGGTGTCATGATCACCCAGCGACCGCAGATACCAGCTCACCAGCCACACTCCTCCCCGGACCACTCGGCTGTCTGGCTGACCGTCCCCCGCCTCGCTCAGGTGGGCGCAGAGATCCCTGAGCAGCAACCGGAACGCATCAGCGTGCAGTGGCGAGATCGTGTCCATCGACTTCCTCCCCTGAGGTTCAGCACTGAGAGAACAGGTTGACCGCCGGGCACGCAATCCCCAATGTTTCGAGTTCCACACCGGTGAGGCAGGATGTGTCGCAGAGGGAGGTCATCATGGAGGATCGCGAGCCGACGGTCCGCAGCCGCGAGCTGGGCGAGGGGCTGCGCCGGGCGATGCAGAACGCCGGGCTGACCGGCAAGCAGGTCTCGAAGCTGCTCGACCTGTCACCGAGCTGGGTGTCCCGGCTGATCTCGGGCAAGCGCAACGTTACCGCGGTGCAGGCCTCGGCCTTTCTCGCGGTCTGCCAGGCGCCGAGCGCGGAGCGGGAGCGGCTACTCGAGCTCTGCGACGAGCAGCACACCCAAGGCTGGTTCCAGCAGCACGGCTCCCGGCTGCCGCTGCAGCTTGTGACCTTGATCGACCACGAGAACAAGGCGGTGGCGATCAGCAGCTTCGTCTCGACGCTGGTACCCGGCCTGCTGCAGACCGGTGACTACACCCGCGCACTGCTCAAGGAGGCCGGCCGGGTGCCGGCCGAGGAGATCGACGACCGGGTGGCCGCCCGGCTGGCCCGCCAGAACCTGTTCAGCCGGGACCGCCCCGCCGCATTCACCTTCTACCTGCACGAGTTCGTGCTGCGGCTGCCGGTCGGCGGCCCGGCGGTGATGGCCGACCAGCTGGACCTGCTGGAGCGGATGTCCCGGCGGCCCTACCTCACGCTGCGGGTGGTGCCGGCCGCGATCGGCGCGCACGCCGCGACCGCGGGACCATTCACCCTCATGGAGTTCGCCGAGTTCAAGCCGGTGGCCTACCTGGACAGCGAGACCTCCTGCCTGTTCCTGGAGAAACCCGTGGAGATCGCCGCCTACCAGAGCATCCTGGCCGCACTGGCGCAGACCGCGCTGGGCGAGGAACAATCAAGGCAGCTGATTGCCACCCTGGCAACCGAGCTCTACGCGGATCGAAAGGATCATGATGACCGCGCCTGAGCCGGACGGGATTGTCTGGCACACGAGCAGCTACAGCTCCAACGGCGGTGACTGCGTCGAGATCGGCTGGCGCACCAGCAGCTACAGCAACGGCGGCGCCGTCTGCGTCGAGGTCGCCCCCACGCCGGACGCCGTGCTCCTCCGCGACTCCAAGGACCGCACCGGCCCCGCCCTGACCATCCCCACCCCCGCCTGGCGCACCTTCCTCACCACCCTCACTCGCTGACGCCCGCACAAGATCCGGTCGCGCCCTCCCGATATGGGGACATATCGGGGATTGACGCTGGCGGTCACCGCAATCGGAGGAGCGAGTTAACCGTCAGCGATACCGATGGCGATGTCGAGGATGCGAAGGCGGCGGGGCCAGTGGGGGTGAATTCCGCGATCAACGAGTGCGTGCCCGGCGGTAACGGCGTGATGAGCAAGGCGAAGCCTCCGGTCACCCGCACCGGGGCACCCAGCGTGGTGGTCCCATCCACGAACTGGACAGTTCCGGCTGCGCCGCGGGGCGCCACTTGCGCCAGGAAGACCACCGGAATGCCCTCGAAGGCGCGTTTTGGGAACACTGTGAGGGTGGTGGTCGTGGCCTTCGTTCCGGTGGGAGCGTTGACCACATAGGACACCGCGGCCGACGTCGATGAACCAAACTTTGTCGTGTCGGTGGGGGTGAATACCGCGGTCAGTGAATGAGTTCCCGGCGCTAACGTCGTGGTCATCGACGCGGTGCCACCCGAGACATTCACTGGGCCATCGATGTTGGTGGGCCCGTCCTTGAACTGCACCCTGCCCGCCGCTCCTGACGGGGTGACTCTTGCCCTCAGCGTCTCCGATGTGCTGGCAGCGACCGGGGAAGCCGGAGTCACGTCCAGCGTGGTAGTGGTTGCCGTTAACTGGGTAGCGAGAACTCCCCAGTCTGGGTCGGAGTCGAAGGCCGGGTTGTTGGTGAGGTTGGTGGGGTTGGTACCGTCGGCGTTCATCACATAGATATCGCGACCGCTGCCCGGGCTGTCGCGACTGCTGGTAAAGGCAATTAGACCGTTGGTGCCGGGGACGACGGCTGCCACGGGCACCGGGGCCAGCAGCGCCATCAGCGTGGCGAGCACGACGGCCAGCACGACGGCCAGAGTTGAGATGCGAGTTGCGCGGCCGGCTGCAGCGGTGTGGTGCCCCACCGCGACGGTGCTGCTGGGGACGCGGGGCACGCCTGGGCCTCCTGGGGACAGGGAACACTCGGTTAAGGCCGAGCACACAGATTTCACCGCCGAACCCTGCGCGCCGAAGGTGAACAAACGAGAGCCAGCAGTCGAACATAGGATCGTGACAAACCCCACAAGGGATGGCTAAGTGGTCGGCGCCGGAA
The DNA here is from genome assembly GCA_050699835.1 of Pseudonocardiaceae bacterium. Taxonomy (GTDB): domain Bacteria; phylum Actinomycetota; class Actinomycetes; order Mycobacteriales; family Pseudonocardiaceae. Next base: position 2,952 of record JBOHFW010000300.1, read on the forward strand.
GTCCGTGGGGGGTGATCACGCGGCCTGGGGGATGGTGGTTGGCTGCTGGTGCTGGTCGATCTTGGTGAGTAGGTCGTCGAGGTCGGCTGGGGTGAATTTCCCTTGGAAGGGTCGGGCGGTGGTGTTGTAGCGCTGTTCGAAGTCGGCGAGTCGGTGTTCATCCACCCGACGTCGACGGTACGCAACCAGCGGCGACGCCGCGCCACGGCTGATCGCCTGAGGTTGGCCCTATTAATCCAGCATGACAGTCCGCCACTGACAGATGATCTCCTTGACCTCACCACGGAGCAGTTCGCGGGCGCTAGGTACGGTCCGGCCATAGATTTGGGCGAAGTCCGTTCCGGGAAGTGGTAATATGTCCGTTTTCGACGTATGCTCGTGGCCATGGACTACTGGTTGTCCATTGAGGTCTTCGACGGGGAGTTCCCGGCGAGGCGCTGGCGACGGGCCCACGGCGACCACCTCACCGAGGCCGCGATCACCAATGGCGCGCTGCGGTGGCAGTGGCACAAGCACCATTGGGGCGTTGTGCTCGAGCTGGAATTCACCGACGAACACCAGCGTGACCGCTTCCGCAACCTACCCGCGGTCTGTGCGGCGCTGGACGCGACACCCGATCCGGTGAGCGGAGTGCTGGTGTATCCAGGTCGCGGCGGCGGATCCGGTACCCGGGTGCCGCGCCGCCCGCGCCCGCTGCCCATGTCGGGCGCGGGCGCGCGACCCACCCCGGAGCAGGAGCAGTTCATCCGGCTGACTACCAACGAACTGGTCTGACACATCCGCTCGAATGTCATCGGGGGCGCTCAACCGCGCCCTAAGCTGCGCGCACCGCTATTCGAGGCCACCCGAAGGGCGACGATGACACCCACGAGCGGGATCCAGCAGGTGAGCGACACCCAGGGCCGGCCCGCGTGGCTGGTGTTCGGGCATCAGACGGTCCGTGATCTGCTGGCCGATCCACGGCTGAGCCGCTCCCACCCCAATCCGGGGCACCCGGTCCGCCTCACCCAACCGGGCCTGTTCGGGGGACCGATCCCGGATCCGGACGGGGAGCTGGCTGACCTGAACCGGATGCGCAAGCTGCTGACGCCGCCGCTGTCGGCCCGGCGGATGGAGGGTCTGCGGCCCCGCGTCCAGACGATCATCGACGAGCTGCTCGACAGCGTCGCCGAGGCCGGGCCCCCGGCGGATTTTCACACCCTTGTCGCCTTCCCGCTGCCCGCACTGGTGGTGTGTGAGCTGCTCGGAGTGCCGCCTGCGGACCGCGCGGACTTCCTGCGCTGGCAGATCGAGGCCAAGCAGGTCAGCAAGCCCGCGGTCGCCCGAGGGGGTCTGCAGTCATTGTGGCGCTACCTCGGCACGCTGATCGAGCGCAAGCGCTGGGTCCCGAGCGAGGACATCATCGCGGACCTGCTGGGCGCCGCCGAGCTCGACCCAAATCTGACCGACGACGGGATCGCCCATCTGGCGGCGGGACTGCTGTTCGCCGGACACGCCCCCGTCGTTGCCATCATCGACCGGGGCATGCTCCTGCTGCTGACCCACCCCGAGCAGAAGGCAGCACTCCAGCGTGACCCGACCCTCGCCGCTACCGCGGTGGAGGAGATCTTTCGCTTCGCCAGCCCGATCGAACGGCAGCGCGCTGCTCGGCGCGGCGGGCTGACCCGGTATGCCTCCGTCGATGTCGAGATCGGCGACATCACCATCCGCGCAGGGGACACCGTGATGTTTGCCGTGCAGGAGGCCAACGAAGACGAGAGCGTCTTCCCCGACCCGAAACGCTTCGACATCACCCGTGAGCGGATCCCGCATTTGTCGCTGAGCCATGGCGCGCATTTCTGTCTGGGCGCCCATCTGGCCCGGGTAGAACTCCAGTACCTGTTCGTCCGCCTGTTCGAGCGCTTTCCGACAATGCGCCTGGCCGTACCTCTCGAAGAGATCCCGCCCGTCCGGGACGCGGTGGCCGGCGCGGTCAGCCAGCTCCCCGTCACCTGGTAAGGACGGTGCGCTCAGCCCTCCCGGGATCCCACCATCGAGGAGCATGCGCGCCACCGGCCGGTAGATCGGCCGCAACACCAACCTGCCGGCATCGATCTGGTTCACCATCGTAGGATCCCACGGCAGCGCTCGGCACCCCGCTCGTAGGATCTTTAGTATGTCGCCTGAGCATGTCATCGTCGCCTCGACCACCGACAACGAAGAAGCAGCCCGCGCTCTCGCGGCCGGAGCGATCGACGCCAAGCTGGGCGCCTGCGCGCAGGTTCTCGGGCCGATCACCAGCGTGTACCGCTGGCAAGGCGAGGTGCAGACCGAGCAGGAATGGCGGGTGGAGATCAAGACCGCCGCCGATCGCGTCGCTGCATTGACCGAGCACATCAAGGCCAACCACAGCTACGACGTGCCAGAGATCATCGCGACACCCATCACGGGCGGCAGCGCCGATTACCTGTCGTGGCTGGTCAACGAGACGCGAACCTAGCCCTTCCGGCTACCAACCAGCCCATCTCGCATGCGTCCCCCGCAACGGTTCCGCCACCTCATAGGCTGGGCAACGCCAAGCGTGCCTACCGAGCCAAACGATCTGGCCTATGGCCACCGACCCCTGGAATCGATCGTCTAGGTCAGCGCCCGGAAGGTATCGACCAGCTGGTTCACCGGCGGAAGCACCGTCTCAGGATCTGAATCAGCCGCGGTGAACACGGCGATGGAATAGTTGCTGGGGGTGCCCTGAACGGTGACCGCCAGAAAACGGATCTTGGTGTTCTGTGCGTTGATGCCGACCCCGCCATAGACCAGAGCAGGCCGAGGACCTACGTCCTTCGCCTCCGGCGGGATCACTTCAACATTCTTGTAGTTGCCGGCGACCTCCTGGAAAAACCGGGTGCCGGCCATCGGCAGCGAGCCGGCGCGACCCACCCCAAGGGTGACTACGGTGGCCTGATCCGGGCTGGTCACCGTGGTGGTCCGACCCTGCTGAGTGGTCGACCATCCGGTCGGAACCTCGAAGCGGTACCGGCCGGCGTTATTGACCGCTTCCTGGGCGTCGACCGTGCGACTGACACTACCGCTGCTCAACAAAGAGACCACCAAGAAGGTGGCGGCAAGCACCAACGCCACGACACCGATGAGAGCGGGGATTGGTCGGCTGCGTATCCGGGCAAGCCAGGGAAGCTTAGTGATCAAGGTATTCATGAGGGCGCCGATCGTAGCGGGAACAGGGGGCGGACATGCCAGTGGGGGTCAGCGATCCTGATCGCCAACCCCCACTGAAGATGTACTGCGGTGCGCTCTTACAGGTTGTGCTTGCCAACCCGACGGCGGGAAGCCGCCACGGTCAGCGCGCCCAGCCCGGTGAGCAGGAATCCACCGGCCAGCAACTGAGCAACATCGGCACCGGTCTCGGCCAACTCAGGGCCACCGCCGCCCTCTTCACCCTTGCCGTGGTCATCGCCCTTGTCGCCATGCCCCTCGGGCTCGGGCTTCTTGTGGTGGTGACGACCCTCAGTTTCGTGCGCGAGAGTCTCGGCCTGGCCGAGAACCACCAGCAGGGTCTTGTTCAGCACGTCGAGACGGAGCATCTCCTGAACGCTGCCAGCGCCCTTCGGGTTCTTGAAGATGACCGACTTGCCCTGGTTGAGGAACAGGCACAGAACCGCGGAGTCACCACAGTCGTCAGGAAGAGCCACCGCGGTCGGCCCATCGAGCAGATAGGTCGAACTTCCGTTGAGGTCAATACCGAGCAGGAAGGAGTGACGCTCGGTGTCCGGCTTCTCCGACTTGGACCTGGTGTCGGCATGCACTGCCTGAAGGCCAACACCGTCACACGGGGTGGTCAGCTTCTCGCGCTTGCCAATGCAGAGGTTCAGTAGCTCGTTGGCGGAGTCGGCCTTGGTGTGACCGTGCTTCTTGTCCCGCTCGACAATGCCGAGGCCTTCGGCAACACCCAGGGAGATGCCGTCGCACTCGTAGGAGGCAGTGACTTCCTTGTTGTCACCGAGCAGGCACAGTGCCAGCACACCACCACGAGCAGCGGCAAGTGCCGAGTCGTGCTCCTCAGTAGCCACTGTGTTGTGGTAGAGCAGGCTAAGGCAGATCAGTCCACCGGTACCGTTGCAGGTCTTGAGAGCGTCACCGTTCTCGCCTTCACGCTTGTGATCGCGCGAGTCTGCACTGGAGCCGACGATCCGGCTACCGCCAAGACCGAGCACGGTCGAGTCGGCATGCGACTCGTTGTTGTCCTCAACGGTGGCGTCGTACTTGGTGATGTCGAGCAGATGCGACTTGAGCAGATCAATGTCGGCAACTGCGCCACTTGCGTGGTCGGGTGGGTGAGGGTCATCGAGATGGTCGCTGTCGGGGCTGTCATCGCGATGTACGACGTCGCCGCGCTGGTGGTTCCCGTCACCGTTCGATCCGGTCAAGCCTGGAGTGGCCGGCTTGCCGACCATCTCCTCGAGTTGGGCAACTAGACCTTCCACACCAGCGGGACCAGGAGAATCGCCTGGAGCGGCTGGCAACGCAGGAGCGTGCGGACCGGGGGGTACCACCGGGTCGCTAGGAGGAGCGGCCAGGCTGCTGGTACCCGCAACTTGCTGCGATGATGAGTGGACCACCTGCGCCGAGGCAGCACCCGGCAGCAAAACCATCGCGGCTGCCGTCCCGGCGGCCATGAGAGCCAGGCGGCGATGCCTCCTGGGTGTGCGTGACGTCATCTTCCGGTGTTCCTCCTCGTTCGAGATCTCTCCGCGAGAGGGCGGTACGGCCGCCCCCGTCGGGTGCCGTGGATCCCTCGTACCTGGCAATCGACGCTGCGAGTCCACCCGGGGGGTGAGCGATCTCCCGGCGTCCAGGTACCCGCTCAACGAGGTGAGAGTCGGCGCAGATACGACCCGTAGCCCGACTAATCCCCGAACGGTGAGTCTGACCTCGACCGACACCTCCCGACGGTGACGAATCGTCGATATTCATCGAGGAGGCAGGTCGCTGATCATACAAACAGGGCATAGACAAGTTACTGATCGTCGCTTTGTGTCATAGTTACCCTGTTCCACGGTCTCGGAGAGTAACAATCGCAGCCCCCGCCGGGGACACCATCACGGTCGTGTTTGACTACGCGGCGACATGTCACCAGCACGCCGCCGCAGGCCGATCACCGGCCACCTTCGCCGGAGGTCAATCACCCTGACCTGCGCAGGCGGGCTGCTCGCCGTCACGATCCCCGCCTGTGCTCATCCAGCCAGCGCTCCGAATGCCGCCGGGTTGCCAGCTGCCAGGCCGACCGCCGTAGCGCCGGCCCTGGGCCCGCCGGTGGCGCCACCGCCGGTCGCCGATGGACCATGCCGCTACTTGCCGGCAGCGTCAGTGCAGGCTGCCAACGGGCAGCGGGTCGCGGCGGTGCGCGTTTCCGGGATCGGCCCAGACCGGCCATACCCGGCCTGCTTCTTCCTCACCGGCAATGGCACGGTGCAGCTGCGCACCTGGATCGTGGTCACCACGCCGGCAGCGGCGCACGCCGCCGTCGACGCCGCAGCCCCGGTGGGAACCTCTGACGTCGCTGAGCTTCCCGGCGGGTGGTCGGGCGGCTCGCAGCCGACCGCCGACGGAGCGGTGTTCGCGGTGGCTCGGCACGGCACCGCGGTCGTGATCACGACCAACCAGCGCCAGGCGATCAGCGCTCGGCGGATCGCCGAGCAGGTGATCACTGCCCTGAATCTGTGAAGGCTTAGCGTTCACAATGGCCAGTCCACCACCGAACCCACGTGATGGCAGGATGGGTCTGGTGACTGAACGGACGACGAACGCAACGCAGGTCATCCTGCACACCAGCGCGGGAGACATCCGCCTTACCCTGTTCCCGAACCACGCTCCCAAAACGGTGGCGAACTTCGTGGGCCTCGCCGAGGGCAGTAAGGACTATTCCCAGCGCAACGCCAAAGGTGAGCTGTCCGGGCCCTTCTATGACGGTTCGGTGTTTCACCGCGTGATCGACGGCTTCATGATCCAAGGTGGTGACCCGACCGCCACCGGCCGGGGCGGGCCAGGCTACCGCTTCGGCGACGAAACCCATCCCGATCTGCAGTTCGATCGGCCCTACCTGCTGGCGATGGCCAATGCTGGCCCCAACACCAACGGCTCGCAGTTCTTCATCACGGTGCGTCCCACCACACACCTGAACCGTAAGCACACCATCTTCGGCGAGGTGGCCGACCATGACTCGCGGACCGTCGTCGATGTGATCGCCCGCACCCCAACCCGAGGGGACCGGCCGGTGAACAACATCGTGATAGAGCGAGTGACAGTCGAGCCGGCCGGGGTCTGACAGCCATGGCCGGTCCGGTGTGTGTCCGGCACCCTAGCCGGGAGACCGGGGTACGGTGCACGCGCTGTGATCGTCCCGCCTGTTCTGACTGCCTGCGCGAGGCTTCGGTCGGCTACCAGTGCGTGGATTGCATCGCGTCGGCCGCTCGGTTGCATCCCCGCGCCAAGGCCGTCTCGTGGTCTGGGCCGTCCGGCCGCCCGTTAGTGGTCCCCGGACTGATCATCATTAATATTCTGATCTTCGCGATCACCGTGGCACAGGCCGGGAGCCTGGGGCATAACGAAGATGCACGGCTGTTCGGGCAATGGGCTCTGCAGCCCACGGCCGTGACGGACGGCGCCTGGTGGCAGCTGCTCACGGCGGGCTTTCTGCATATCGGACCGGTACACCTCGTCTTCAACATGATCGCCTTATGGGTGATCGGCCGGGATCTCGAGCAGGCACTGGACAGCCTGCGCTTTCTGGTGGTGTACCTGGGCTCGCTGCTCGGTGGCTCGCTGGTGGTCCTGCTCCTGGAAAACCCGGTGAGCCGGACAGCCGGTGCATCGGGCGCGGTGTTCGGCCTCATGGGAGGCCTCGCCGTGGTGCTGATAAAGCTGCGGCTCAGCCCACGCCCGGCGCTGACGATCATCCTGCTGAATGTGGCCATCAGCTTTGTGATACCGAACATCTCCATTCTTGGCCACCTCGGCGGTCTGGCGTTCGGCGCGGCAATCACCGCCGCGATGCTCTATGCCCCAGCACGCCGCTAACCCCGGCGTGTCGTCCAACCCGGTCCATCGTGTCGGGCTACGGTGACCTGCTTCTCCACAAGGTTTGTCCACAGTGGGGATGAATGGCACACATGTTGTTTGGCCTACCGGGAAGTGAACACCACCCGAGCGCTGGGGGCGTCCGGTCAGCGCCAGCGCATAGTCATCAACAGCCCGATGACCATCAAAGCGAAGCCGATCAGGAAGTTCCAGTTGCCGAGGTCGCTGAGCAGGGGAATCTTGTCGGCAGCCAGGTAGTTGACTACTAGCCACAGCAAGCCGAGCAGCATCATGCCCAGCATGACGGCGACATAGAACGGGTGGGAGGGTCCCGCGACCCGGACCTTCGCCGGGCCGATCGCCTCGGCCGGCGGGGTGTAGACCGACTTCTTGCGGACCTTCGACTTCGGCATGGTCATTCCTCGTCTGACGCGCGGGTTGGTTTCGACGTGCGAGCTAGTCGCGCCAGCAGGCGCTGCTCAACACGTTAACGTAGTGCGGTCGGCCTGCATGTCCGGCGATGGCGGTCAACCGATTCCGCAGTCTGTCAAGCTCCGTCAGCCCTCAAGTTCCGCCAGCACGGTGTGTCAACCACTGTGTGGACCGGGCAGTGACGGATTGCCTGCACCCACTACGGTCTGGCGTGCCGGCGCCGGTGCGCGTTGTGCCCGTGAGGAGGTTTCGTGAGCCATGCGCTGTCCCCGGCAAGGGACACCCGACCCCCGCGATGGCGCACGGAACCGGTGCGAACGGCGGTCCGCGGGCTGGGTGAGCTGCTCCTGACGGCGGGTCTGGTGGTGCTGCTGTTCGTGGTCTACGAGGCGTACGTGACCAACTGGGAGTCGGCCGAAAAGCAGCAAGAGGCCACCGCCAAGCTGGATGACACCTGGCACAACGGGCGAGGTGTGGTGGACCGTCCGATCAAGGGCGCGGGAATCGCCAAGATGTATGTACCGGCATTCGGGCCCGATTTCGTGTTCACCGTGTTGGAGGGCACTGACCATGACACGCTGGCCGCCGGACCAGGCCACTACCAGGGCAGCGCGTCCCCCGGTCAGCTCGGCAATTTCTCGTTGGCCGGGCACCGCGTCGGCAAGGGTTCACCCTTCAATTCGCTGGACCAGCTGTCTTCCTGCGACGCCATCGTGATCGAGACAGTGGATCACTGGTATGTCTACCGGATTCTGCCACTGCTCAGTGAGGCCACCGGCTGGGCAGCGGGTAAAGGTAAACAGCCGCAGTGCCAGGGTGTCGAACCACTGCCCGGTCGGTATGCGAATGTGGTAGGCAAGACAGTCGTGCTGCCCAAACAGGTCCAGGTGATCGCTCCTGTGCCTGGTCAGCCGGGTCGGGTTCCGGTCAATCGGTTGATCACTCTGACGACCTGCCACCCGCAGTTCTCCGCTAGTCAGCGATTGATCGTGCATGGTGTCCTGGTGGCCTCATACCGCAAAGTCGAAGGTGAGCGTCCCGTCGAGCTGACCGCGGGCGCCTGAGGAGTCCTCATGTACAGCTGGATCTGGCGACACCTGCCCGGGTCGTACCCGATGAAGCTACTGGAGGCGCTGTTGCTCGTCGCCGCGGTAACAGCACTGTTGGTGCTCGTAGTGTTTCCATGGGCCGAGCCCCGGCTACCGTTCAACGCCGTCACGACGAGCTGAGCGCCTGCACGTCGGCCAGCTAGGC
>JBOHFW010000301.1:0-4233 GCA_050699835.1 Pseudonocardiaceae bacterium
CGACAGGGTTGTGACACGTCGGGCCAGAGCCGAGGCGCCGGGTGTAGCAGCAGCCGGGGTGTTGCAGTGCAGTGGCGTTGGCGCGGCGGGAGGGCGGTGCTGTGGCCGAGCGGGCTGAGCGGGTTGATTTCGTGCCCGTGTCACTGGAACCCGGAAAGGTGGCGTGGACCGCACCTGGCCGCCCGCTTGCGCCATTCCGGTCAGCTCGGCCGAGCTCGTCAGGCTCGACCCCCCAGCTCCCGCTACACCAGGTCCAGCTACCCCAACTCGCGTTACCCCAGTCGCCCGCGCTGGTCTGCGAGGCGGGTGTCGTCGTCCAGGCCAACACGGCGGCGGCTGCGCTCTCCGGTCGGTGGTTCCCCGACGAACTGATCGGCCTGTCGCTGCACAGCGTGTTGGTTGCCCCAGCCCCAAAAATGGATACCGACACGGACACCGATGCCGACCTGATCGCGCCGGATGGGCGTACAGTGCCGGTGCGCGTGACGCGGTGGAACCTGCCGGGCACCGACCTACTCGTGATCTTCTTGGTCGATGTCTCCGACCTGCGTTCGGCTGGCCGAGGGCCGGATACCAGCGAGCTCGCCCAGGAACACGGCCGGCTCCTGCAGGCTCAGCGGATCGCCCGCATCGGCAGTTTCACCTGGGAATGGCCCACTAACAGGATTACCTACAGCCCTGCTCTCGCGGAGTTGTTCGGTGGTCGCTGTGTCGACGGCGACCCGTTCCGGCACATCCACCCCGAGGACCTGCCCACCCTGTTCCGGCGGGTCCACGAGATGGCATCCGACCCTGACGCAGGCTCGCTGGAGGCTGAGTTCCGCGGGCTTCCCGAACATGGCGAGGCGCACTACGTGTGTCGCGTGCAGGCCGAGCGCTCGGCGGGTGGAGAGCCGCTGCGCCTGGTAGGAACCGTGCAGGAAGTCAGCCAGGAGCGTGCCCTGGAGAGGGCGCTGCGTGCCGAGCAGTACCGGCTGACGCAGGCTCAGCGGGTGGCCCGGATCGGTACCTGGGAGTGGGATCCGGACAGCCAGGGGCTGGTCTGGTCGGAGGAGATGCAAGAGCTTTACGGGGTCGCCACCCGGCAGACCACCTACCAGACGTTCCTGTCCTTGGTGCATCCCGATGACCGGGAGTGGGTGGACGTGCTGTGGCGCCAGCTGATTGCCGACCAGGCGCCGGTGACCTTCGAGCACCGGGTGCTGCGACCCGACGGTGCGGTGCGCACCTTCCGCTGCCACGGCGCGGCCATCGCCGCTGCCTCCGGCGGTTCCCGGCTGGTCGGCACCGTGCAGGACGTCACCGAGCAACGGGCGGCCGAGACCCGGATGATGCGCTCCAGCCAGCGTTTCGCGGATCTGGTGGCGATCACCCCGGTAGGCATCGGGATCTTCGACGACAACGACCGGCTCGTCGACGCCAACGAAGCGCTGTGCAAGCTGCTGGGCTATGACCTGGAGACGCTCCGCGGGATGAGTTCCCAGGCGCTCACCCACCCCGACGAGCGAGCCACCCGGCTGCGCACCCGCCACGGCGCCAGGTCGGAGAGCTATACCGTGCCGCAGCGGATGCTGCTGCGGGCCGACGGTGACCCGGTGTACTGCGAGTTGCACGTCTCAGCGTCCGTGCAGGATGACGGCCAACGCTTCCTGCTGGTGATTTTCACCGACATCACCGAGCGGCGCCGGGTGGCCGAGGCGCTCACCTACCGGGCGACTCACGATGAGCTCACCGGTCTGCCGAATCGCGCCGCGATCAAGGACACCCTGGCTGAGCTGCTTGTCTCGGGTGGGCACGACCTCGCGGTGCTGTGCTGCGGTATCAACAACTTCAAGCGGGTCAACGATGCGCTTGGCCACGATGCCGGTGATGAGTTGCTCGTCGCGCTGGCGCGGTGGCTGCAGGACGGGTTGCCGGAAGGCTGCACCGCTGGTCGGCTTTCCGGTGATGTCTTCGTGGTGATCTGCGCTGACGTCACAGCTCAGGGCGGCATCGGCGCCCTGGTTGCCACGGTCTCAGGGTTGCTGCGTACTGCGATCCCGCTGCGCGGTCAGGTGATCCGGGTGTCGGCGGCCGTCGGCGTAGCCGTGCCAGACACCTCAACCAGCGGTGCGCAGGACTTGATGCGTTTCGCCGACGCGGCCATGTTCGAGGCGAAGCGGACCGGCACCGGTCATTTCGCCATGGCCAACGCGGCGCTGATCGAGTCAGCCGATCGGCAGGTGGAATTGGAGTGCGAGCTCCGCGAGGCGCTGGCGCGCGATGAGTTGCAGCTGAACTACCAGCCGGTGGTCAATTCCGATGGTGTGATCGTGTCGGCAGAGGCGCTGATCCGCTGGCCGCACCCGGAGCGCGGGATGCTCAGCCCTGCGGTGTTCTTGCCGGTGGCCGAGCAGGGTGGCCTGATGCGCGAGCTGGACCGGTGGGTGCTGCGCATCGCGCTGGGGGAGGCCCGCAACTGGGTGGCGTGGGATGGGCGCCCGGTCTCGGTCGCGGTCAATCTTGCTGATCCCGGCGAATCCGACTTCATCGCCACGGTCACGAATGCGGTGGCCGACGCCGGGCTGCCCTGGCAGCGACTGGTGCTGGAGCTGGTGGAGACTACGCTGATCGACCTGCCCAGCGCGACCCGCCAGGCGATGGCCGAGCTGGTCGAGCGTGGGGCGCGCTTCGCGGTGGACGACTTCGGCACCGGGTACTCCTCGCTGGCCCGGCTCAAGGAGCTGCCCGCGCAGATCGTCAAGCTGGACCGCGGGTTTGTCTCCGGGGTGGAGACCGACCCATCGGACTTCGCGGTGGTCCGCGCGGTGGTCGAGATGGCGCACGCGATGGGTCGGGTCTGCGTCGCCGAGGGTGTTGAGACCCCAGCCCAGTTCCAGTTGCTCCGCAGCCTAGGTGTGGACGCCTACCAAGGCTGGCTGTTCTCCCGCCCCCTCCCCGCGCCCGATTTCCGCGCCCTTCTCAAATCCCCCCTCCGCTGATCCCCCATCCCCGATATAGGGAGCCATATCGGGGTTTCGGGACCTCCTTTAGCCCGCTATATCTCCATATCGAGGATGGGGTGTCGGGTTAGGGTTCGGGGATGATCGAGTTTTGCGGCGTGAGTAAGCGGTTCGGCGATGGGACTGTGGCCGTTGCCGGGCTGGATCTGCTGGCTGCGCAAGGGCAGATCACAGTGCTGGTCGGGCCATCCGGCTGTGGCAAGACCACGTCGTTGCGGATGGTCAACCGGATGGTGGAACCCAGCTCGGGCACGGTGCGCCTCGGCGGGCGCGACATCCGAACCCAACCACCCGCGCAACTGCGTCGGGGCATCGGCTACGTCATCCAGCAGGCCGGGCTGTTCCCCCATCGCACCGTCGTGGACAACATCGCCACGGTGCCGCTGTTGACTGGGATGACTCGGCGGGCCGCCCGAGCTCGCGCCGGCGAACTGCTCGAGCTTGTCGGATTGCCTGACGAGCTGGGCAGGCGATATCCCGCGCAGCTTTCCGGTGGTCAACAGCAGCGGGTCGGGGTGGCCCGCGCGCTCGCCGCCGACCCTCCGGTGCTGCTGATGGATGAGCCGTTCTCCGCCGTTGATCCGGTGGTCCGGGAGGACCTGCAGGATGAGTTGCTGCGACTCCACGCAGAGCTGGGCAAAACCATCCTGTTCGTCACCCACGACATCGACGAGGCGGTCAAGCTCGGTGACGCCGTCGCGGTGCTGCGCAGCGGCGGTGTGCTGGCCCAGTTCGATCCGCCGCAGCGGCTGCTCGCCGAACCCGCTGATGCCTTCGTCGCCGCGTTCGTCGGACGCGACCGGGGCTACCGGGGGCTGTCGTTCCTGTCCTCGGCGACCCTTCCGGTGCACGCGCTCAACACGGTGCCGCTGGGCGAAGGTGGCGCATCGGTGGGATGGCGGCTGGCCGTGGACGCCGACGGGCGGCCCCGTGGCTGGCTGACACCGGACGGTGTGTTGCGCGCAGGCGGATCACCGCATCGGCGGGGTGGGCCGATGCGAACCGCGTTGGATGCGGCGTTGTCCTCGCCGTCGGGGCTAGGCGTCGTGGTCGACGGCGAGGGCGCCGTAGTGGGAGGCGTGCTGGCCGAGGACGTCCTCACGGAGTGGCGCCGGCAACGGGGTACTCATAAACGCGGCGCCGATGCTTGATGACATCGGCGGCTACCTGAGCAGCCCGAGCAACCGGGCGAAAGTGCTCGAGTTGCTCGGTGAGCATCTCGTCCTCGCGC
>JBOHFW010000302.1:0-10463 GCA_050699835.1 Pseudonocardiaceae bacterium
GCCCTCACCGCCAGCGCCTCGGGCCTGGACCCCGACATCTCACCGGCCTACGCCTACCAGCAGACCAACCGGGTCGCCAAAGCCCGCGGCCTGGACCCGGCAGCCCTCCGCGCGCTGGTGACCGACCACATCCGCAACCGCGTCCTCGGGATCCTGGGCGAACCCCGGGTGAACGTGCTCGAACTCAACCTCGCGCTGGATCGACTCAGCGGTGCCCGGTGATCCCGCCCGCGAAGATCCAGACCCGCTACGATCACTAGACCCAGGGAGTGGGCCTGATGACTCGGGTACTCATCGTCGATGACGAACCTCAGCTGCTACGGGCGCTGAGCATCGACCTGCGCGGTCGGCACTATGAGGTGGATACCGCAACCGACGGATCCACCGCGCTGGCGGCTGCGGCCCGCCAGCAGCCTGATCTGGTGATCCTCGACCTGGGGCTTCCCGACTTCGGGGGTACCGAGGTCATCCGTGGGCTCCGCGGCTGGACCAACGTGCCGATCATCGTGCTGTCCGGCCGTACCGGCTCCGCGGACAAGATCGGCGCGCTGGACCGCGGAGCCGACGACTACGTCACCAAACCCTTCTCCATGGACGAACTGCACGCCCGCATCCGGGCCGCCCTACGCCGCCACGACAACCCCGAACCCTCAGCGACCTACCACATCGGGGACTGGGTGGTGGACCTCACAGCGCACACCGTCACCCGTCCCAAGCCGTCAGTGACCGGCGCGGCACCCACTGCTGGCAACACCACCCACCCAGACACCACCCACCCAGACACCACCCACCCAGACACTGTGCACCTCACCCGCACCGAGTGGAACCTGCTGGAGGTGCTGCTGCACAACGCCGGAAAACTGGTCGAGTCCCAACAACTACTGGCCCAGGTGTGGGGACCGGGCTACCAACGCGAGACCAACTACCTGCGCTTCTACATGTCCCGATTGCGCGGCAAGCTCGAACCCGAACCCTCGCGGCCCCGGCACCTGCTCACCGAACCGGGCTACGGCTACCGGTACCGGCCCTGAGGCGGTGCAGAAACCTGGAGAGGGCAATGGGATGACGGATCGACGGGGACAGCTGCGGGTTTACCTGGGCGCCGCACCGGGGGTGGGTAAGACCTTCGCCATGCTCGGTGAGGGCCGCCGGCGGGCCGAGCGAGGCACCGACGTGGTGGTGGGCTTCGTCGAGTGCCATGGCCGGCGGCGCACCGAGGAGCAGCTCACCGGCCTGGAAATCGTGCCACGGGTCAGCCGCGAATACCGGGATATCGAGTTCACCGAGATGGATCTCGATGCTGTGCTGGCGCGTCGACCGCAGGTGGCGCTGGTCGACGAGCTGGCCCACACCAATGTCCCCGGCGGCCGGCACGACAAACGGTGGCAGGACATCGAGGAACTGCTCGAGGCCGGCATCACCGTCATCACCACCGTCAACATCCAGCACCTGGAATCGCTCAACGACGTGGTGGCGCGGATCACCGGCATTCCCCAGCGGGAGACGGTGCCCGACGCCGTGGTCCGGGCCGCCGACCAGATCGAGCTGGTCGATATGAGCCCGGAGGCGCTGCGCCGGCGGATGGCCCACGGCAACATCTACGCCCCCGAGAGGGTGGATGCCGCCCTGGCCAACTACTTCCGCACCGGCAACCTCACCGCCCTGCGCGAGCTGGCCCTGCTCTGGCTTGCTGATCGGGTCGAGGAGGGGTTGCAGCGCTACCGCACCCAGCACCACATCTCCGACACCTGGGAGACCAGGGAACGCGTGGTGGTGGCCCTCACCGGCGGCCCGGAAGGCGCCACCCTGATCCGGCGGGCGGCGCGGATCGCCGCCCGCACCGGCGCCGGTGACCTCCTCGCCGTGCACGTCATGCCCAGCGACGGGCTGACCGGTTCCTCGCAGACCGCTCTCGCCGAGCAGAAACAGCTGGTGGAGTCCCTCGGCGGCTCTTATCACGCCGTCATCGGCGACGACATCCCTGCTGCCCTGCTGGATTTCGCCCGGGCCGAGAACGCCACCCAGCTCGTAGTTGGAGTCAGCCGCCGCAACCGTCTGGCCCAGCTACTGACCGGAGCGGGGATCGGCGCCACCGTGACGCGCCTGTCCGGGGACATCGACGTGCACCTGGTCACCCATGAGCGGGCTGCCCACGGGCGCCGGCTGCCTGCGCGGCACGGTGCGCTGTCCTGGCGCCGGCGCCTCGCGGGCGGGATCACCGCCCTGGTGCTGCTGCCGCTGCTCACCCTCGGGCTCGCCCAGCTACGGGCTAGCCTCAGCCTGCCCAGCGTGATCCTGTGCTACCTGGTCGCGGTAGTCATCATCGCCCTCATCGGCGGCCTGTACCCGGCGCTGGCGGCTGCACTCGTGGCGTCCCTGCTGATCAACTATTACTTCACCCCGCCGCTGTACAGCTTTACCATCGCCGAGACCAACAACATCGTGGCGCTGGCCGGGTTTCTCGTCGTGGCCGTCGCGGTCAGCTCCGTGGTCGACCTGGCAGCCCGCCGCGCCCGCCAAGCCGCCCGGGCCACCGCGGAAGCAGAAACCCTGTTAGCACTGGCCGGCAGCGTGCTAGGCGGCGACGATGCCCTGCCCGCCCTGCTCGACAAGCTGCGGGAAACCTTCGGCATGGACTCCGCCGCCCTGCTGCACCGCGACGTGGACACCCCGATTCCTGGCGAAGCGGACGCGTGGAGTGTCGTCGCCTGCTCCGGGCTCGACCCGTGCACCTCCCCAGAGACCGCGGACGTCACCGTCCCGGCCGGACAGACAGCAATGCTGGCACTGCGGGGACGGGCACTGCCGGCCGCCGACCAGCGGGTGCTGGCCGCCTTCGCCGCCCGCGCTGCCACCGCCCTGGAGCAGCGGCAGCTCATCGAAAAAGCGGCCCAGGCCGCACCGCTCGCCGAGATCGACCGGTTCCGCACCGCGCTGCTGGCCGCGGTCAGCCACGATCTGCGCACCCCGCTCGCCTCAGCCAAGGCCGCGCTGGGAAGCCTGCGCGACCCGACCATCGCCTGGTCCGCCAAGGACCAGGCGGAACTACTCGCCACCGCAGACGAGTCCCTCGACCGGCTCATCACCCTGGTCACCAACCTGCTGGATACCAGCCGGCTCCAGACCGGCGCGATGCCCGTGCTCCGCCGCCCGCTGGCACTCGACGAGGTCGTCCCCCTCGCCCTGGACGACCTCGGCGCCCACGCCCACGTCGTCCAGCTCGACGTGCCCAACGACCTACCCGAGGTGATCGCCGATCCCGCCCTCCTCCAACGGATCATCGCCAACCTGACCAACAACGCGATCCAGCACACCCCGCCGGGAACACCGGTGCTGATCACCGCGAGCGCGCTGGGCGACCGGGTCGAACTCCGCGTCATCGACCGCGGACCCGGCGTTCCACCCGAGGCCCGCGACACCATCTTCGCTCCATTCCAGCGGCTCGGGGACCGCGACAACACCACCGGCGTCGGCCTCGGGCTGGCGCTATCCCGCGGACTGGCCGAAGCCATGCACAGCAGTCTCACCCCCGAAGAAACCCCCGGCGGCGGCCTCACCATGGTCCTCACCCTGCCCGCCCACCGCGCCACCACCCACCCCATCCCGCGGCCCGCGGACAGCCACCTCAGCTAACCACCGGCACGCCACCGCGATTTTCTGACGTATTGCTGACGCGATTCACACAACGCTCCAACACCGATCTGGGGCACGCTGGTCACGGTGTCGTGGTGGTGGTGTCGATGAGCGCAGCGTTGCAGGCCGGGCTGGTCATCGTCGTGCTGGCCGCAGTCCACGTACCCCTGGGCAACTACCTGGCCCGGGTGTTCACCGACCCGCGCCACTCGCGCGTTGAGAGGGCGGTGTATCGGCTGATCGGCGTCGATCCCGACGGCGATCAGCGGTGGCGGCACTACCTGGGCGCACTGCTCGGGTTCTCCGCCGTCGGCGTGCTGCTGCTCTACGCGCTACTACGGGTACAGGACCATCTGCCCCTCTCGCTCGGCCACCCCGCAGTGCCACCGGGACTGGCATTCAACACCGCGGTGAGCTTCACCACCAACACCAGCTGGCAGTCCTACGCCGGCGAAAGCACTCTGGGCCATGTCGCCCAGATGACCGGGCTCACAACCCAGGCGTTCCTATCCCCAGCGCTCTGCCGCGCACCTTCGGCCGCATGGTCGGTGACCAGCGGCAGGGCTGGACGCTGGCCGCGGTGGTCACGGTGCTGCTGGTCGGCGGGATAGCGCTGACCACCGCCGCCCAGGCAGCCCCCCACGACCCCGCTCCGCAGGCCGCCGGAGCGGCGGCGGAGGGGACCGAGGTCCGTTTCGGCCCGGTGGGCGCCGCCATCTTCGGTGCTGCCGGGACCGGGAGCGCCGACGGGGCGGCCAACGCGAGTTATGACAGCTTCACCAGCCTCGGCGGTGGACTCCTGCTGGCCAACATCATGCTCGGCGAGGTCAGCCCGGGTGGGGTCGGCAGCGGCCTGTACGGACTGGTCATCGCGGCACTGCTCGCCGTGTTCCTCGGCGGCCTGATGGTCGGCCGCACACCGGAGTACCTCGGCAAACGTATCGGACCTCGCGAGATCAAGCTGGTCAGCCTCTACCTGCTGGCCACCCCCACCGCGGTCCTCGCCGCCACCGGGCTAGCGCTGGCCCTCCCGGCCGGGCGCAGCGCCATAGCCAACCCCGGTCCCCACGGCCTGAGCGAAGTGCTCTACGCCTTCACCAGCGCCGGCTACAGCAACGGCAGCGCTTTCGCCGGCCTCAGCGCCAACACCAGCTTCTACAACCCCCTGCTTGGGCTGGTCATGCTGCTCGGCCGCTACCTGCCGATGGTGTTCATCATCGCGCTCGCCGGCAGCCTCGCCCGACAGCGCCCCACCACCATCACCGCCGGCACCCTGCCCACCCACCGCCCGCTCTTCGTGGGCCTCGTACTCACCGTCGTGCTTATCATCACCGGCCTGACCTACCTACCCGCACTGGCACTAGGACCGCTAGGCGAGGGCCTGCATTAGCCCCCCCGGCGCCTGGTCTCTTACGCACGCGATCGCCGTCTCGGCAGCATTCCTGCTCGGGTGCATCAGCCCTCGACCGTCTTGACCAGCGACGACCTGAGTCCTGTGACATCGAGGGCCTATCCTCTCTACATCGAGGAGGTCGCCGTGGCAGTGGTTGACAACGCGGTATACGTGGCAGGCCGGCGTACCGCGGAGCCCGAGACCCTGGACCACGCGTTCGAGGTGCTGAGGGACTGCTCGGGCGGCGGTCCGAGCTTCTGTTGGATCGGGATGCTCCGTCCGAGCGCCCAAGAGATCGCCGCGGTCGCCGAGGAGTTCACCCTGCACCCGCTTGCCGTCGAGGACGCGGTCAATGCTCACCAGCGCCCCAAGTTCGAGCGTTACGGCGACACCCGGTTCGTGGTACTCCGCCCGGCGCGCTACGTCGACCCGGTAGAAGAGGTGGAACTCGGCGAGCTGCACCTGTTTCTCGGGCCGGAGTTCGTGGTCACCGTGCGGCACGCCGACGAGCCGGACCTCGCCGTGGTCCGCAAACGCATGGAGGAGCAGCCGGACCTGCTCGGGCACGGGCCGAATGCAGTGCTCTACGCGGTCATGGACCAGGTGGTCGATGACTACGTCCCAGTGCTGGAGGGGTTGCAGAACGACGTCGACGAGATCGAGACGCAGGTCTTCGCCGGCGACCCGGACGTGTCCCGGCGGATTTACCAGCTCACCCGCGAGGTGATTGAGTTCCAGCGCGCGGTCGCACCACTGCGCGAGATCCTTAGCGAGCTCTGTGGGCGGGACGGCGAGCTGGACCTCGAGCTGCACCGTGCGTTCCGGGACGTCGAGGATCACGCGGTGCGGGTGAGCGAGCGAACGGACTCGTTGCGCCAGCTGTTGAACAACATGCTCACGGCGAACGCCACGCAGGTCGCGCAGCGGCAGAATGAGAAGATCACCCGGCTGACCGAAGCCAACTACGAACAGAGTGAGCAGGTCAAGCGGATCTCGGCGTGGGCGGCGATCCTGTTCGCGCCGACCCTGGTCGGCACCGTATACGGCATGAACTTCACCCACATGCCGGAGCGGGACTGGGTCTTCGGCTACCCGCTCGCCGTGATGCTGATGATCCTCACCTCGCTGGTGCTCTGGTTCATGTTCAAGCGCCGTGGCTGGCTATAGCCGGGCCAGACGGGCCTGCTCAACCGACATCATTCTCCAAATAGCGCGAAGATGTGTGCT
Organism: Pseudonocardiaceae bacterium; assembly: GCA_050699835.1. GTDB lineage: Bacteria > Actinomycetota > Actinomycetes > Mycobacteriales > Pseudonocardiaceae. The sequence goes on from JBOHFW010000302.1 coordinate 6,254, forward strand.
GCCTAAATTTCCGACTCTGCAACGGATCAGGGATGAGGGCCGATGTCGAGCACGGTGATCACCGCAACGGTTTGATTGCCGCGGATCTCATCCGGCCCGTACATCCACCAGATTCGCCACGCCCCGGGAGTGCGATTTTCCACGTAGGAGTCCCATACCTTCTCCTTCGGGGCGCCGGGGAAATTTTCGTACTGATGGGAGTGTAACCCTAGGTGACGGGGGTTGATTTGCAGCAATCCCAGAGCTCGGCGCACCTTACGCAGTTTGGCTGCGTACTGGGGACTGCCGTCTAACAAGTCCAGCGTTTCCCGGGCCGGGGTGGCAAAACGTAGCCGATAGGAGCCCACCCGGCTACTCCTCATCGGTGTCGGTGGCGTGGCCAGTGAAGTCACCCAGATCGACGGTGCGTCCGGCCTGGGCCTCGGTAATCCCGGTGCGGATGCGCTTGGCCAGAGCAGGGTTTTCCCAGACGATCAGCTCGCGCTCGGGGATGGAGACCACCGGAGTGAGCAGCAGCACGCCGTCGATGTTGCGGGCCACCCGGTAGCGCCCTCCTGGCTCGGCGCCGGCGCGGCCCAGGCTGACCCGACCGCGGCTGTCTACCTCAGTTTCGGTGACGACCTCGAAGGGGACGGGCAGTCCTTCTGGCATGGCGGACATGGCAACCTCCTTTCTCTGCCGAGCAGTCTGCACCCTTGTAGCAAGGTAGGCAAGTAGGTAATACCCACCTTAGAAGATCGGGCAGGTGCAGGTTCCCCGATTTATCGAAAATATGTTCGATATCGTGACGGTATGGTGCAGTTCGTCGACCCGCTGATGCCCGGCACGCCCCCTGCGCCGGACCCAGTTCGACCGGGCGTTCGAGGGGTGAGCAACGGATTTTCACCGTGGCATTCGCACCACGCTCGGCGCCATCAACCGCTCGACGGCCGGGGCGGTTGACCGGACGGAATGTCGTTATTTTAGGCGGCGCCGAAGGTCACGGTAGGGAGGTCGGTGGCGTCGGCTACTTCCAGACGCAGCTGCACACCCAGCGCGTCGGCGAGGCGCTCAAGTGTTGCAAAGGTGGGAGAGGTACCGCCCGCTTCCAACCGAGCTATGGCTGAGGCGGTGGTGCCCATGCGCGTGGCGAGTTCTTTCTGCGTGAGACCAGCGGCCTTGCGGAGCGTACGGGTGAGTACGCCGAACTCGTAAGAACGGCGGGTTTCCTCGTAAGCCTCGTGGAACTCATCGGTGCCTGTGTCATCCCGTGAGGTGTAGATTTCGTCTAAACTGCGTCGGCTGTTCATCTGTCGAACTCCTGTTGCACTCTCTTAAGAACATTGTGGGCACGCTCGATTTCGCGGCGTTCGTTCTGGCGCTGTTTGCGGAACGTCGTGAGTAGCACGATCCGTCGGTCAGGTGCTATCCAGAACGTTACGCGTCGCTGTTCGTCGCGAAGATGAAACCGCAATTCACGTAGGCCGTCCCCGAGGCTGCGCGCGTACGGCATGGCCAAGGTGCTGCCGTGCTCGGTGAGCAATTGCAGGTAAAAGCGTGTACGGGCGACGTCGCGCGTGGACAACTTCATCAGCCAGGTGCCGACCTCGTCCTCGGCCTCAATCCTCCACGCTGAGCACACCCCAATATGATAGCAAGTCTGCTAACTCCATGTGGCGGCTCAGCGGCTCAGGAGCTTGCTGTGGCTGCTGTCTCGGGTAGTGCCGGTGTGTCACAACTGAGGCAGGCCCGTACACAGCGAGGCAGGACCGCCAGCCAGCGAAGGCGCGGGTCTACCCGGATGACTTCGCCGAAGTCATCCGGCTCGTCAGCACGTTCGCCGAGCCCTGGGTATACCGCCGGCCGGGAGTGGAGGGCAAGCCACTCTGCTGAAGCAGGGTCCGCCGGCATGCCTTCGAGAGCGCAGCGGCGTGGGCTGTCGTCGGACCCACGTCTGTTGTTGCGGCCTGCCGCAATCCGAGGGGTGAGCGACGGTCTCGATCGCACCATGTGAAGTGTCACGGAGCGATTAACGATCATCTGTCACTGGCGTTTCCACAGGTCAGGACCGGTGCCCCCGGCAGGATTCGAACCTGCGACACACGGTTTAGGAAGAGCTGCGAATCCTGCTCCTACGCCTGCTACCAGCGACTACAGTTCGCGAAGCGCCGCACCACGGCCGTCTTGAGGCATGGTTGTCGTACAGTTCGCACCACAATCCGCACCACGCCGGCAACGCTTGGTACACCGGCGGCAATGAGGATCACGCCGAGTCTTAGCCAGGACCGCCTCCCCGCGGACCGAGCGCAGGTGTGGAAGAACGCTCCGGTAGACCGGGCCGCGTCGGTCAGTGGTTAGGGCAAGGGTCGGTGACAGCAGTTGACCGAAATACGTCGGCGGTGGCGCCCCGGGCCGGGGAACTGTTGACGGTCCTGTTCGGCCCGGAACACATCGCCGCTTCGATCAACCTCACCTACAACTGGGTGTGCCGGTTGATGCAGTCGGCAACCGTGAGTGTCGCTGCGGTGCTCGTAGGTGGAGGGCCATCCGGCTCGGCGCCGGGTGACCTGGTGTGACTCGCCAAAGATCACCGTCCGCTGGTTGGAACGTGGGTCACGGTGAGGCCGAACTGGGTAGTCGCGGTACGTGCCAGGCGCCCGTCCGTGGTGACCAGCGGGCATCGCAGGCTTCCAGCGAGGGCGGCGTAGAGCGCGTCGTAGCCGGACAGCGCAGTGATAAACCGGCGGGCCGTGGTGAGCAGCTCCCGGCAGGGAACCCGTTCGATCGGAGCGTCATAGAGCAGCGCCAAGCGCTCGTCGAGCTGGGCCGGCTGAAGTGCTCCGCCCTGTTCGGCGCGGACTAATCGATGGAACACCTCGGCATCCAGCAGGTCGGGGGCCATCGTGTCCTCGAGCAGCGCTTCCACGGCCTCCCCGGACGTCGAGCGCATGAGCACCTCGAGGAACGCGCTCGCGTCGATCACGATCACGATCGGCGCTGGTCCGGCAACGCCTCGAGGTCGCGCGCGGCACGATCGGCCTGGACGAGGTCGGCGGCGGATGCACCGAGATCAAGCGGCTCGAGCCGGCGAAGGCGTGCCAGCCACTCGGTCGCGGGCGGGCGTTGCTGGTCGTTTCGGATCAGGCGCAGCAGATAATCCCGGATGCTCAGCCCGTCCAGATTGGCACGACGCCGCAGCTCGCGGTGCATCTCCTCCGGAACGTCCTTCACCTGTAAGGTTGCCATGAGCATGACGCTAGCATGCTTTTTGCACCCACTCCACCCGGCTCGTTGACGCGCCACGATAACGGGTTGCGCCTGATCACCTCGATGAGACCTTGGTCGAGCGAGGCGCAGAGCCGACGATCTGGCAGCCCGAGACCGTGTCCTTCCCTTAGCTGAAGATCGGCTGTTTCTGCTTCACATGCGGTGCACCTTGCGGGGGCCCTTGCACACCCATCCTGGGAAGCACGGCGGTTACTTGATCTTGCGGACACCTGGTAGCACTATGAGGTCGGTCGCCTGGAGGCAATCCAAGGTGGCGCAGTTCGGATGAGCTTATGGCTACGGCGTGCGCGAGGGCTCTGTCACGTCCGGACCGCGCTCGTGATCAAGTCTGGCGAGGGCAATCCACCTGGTGACCCTCATTCGGAGGCCGGCGGCGAAGCGACGATCGCGACCCTCTGTGACACAGCCTTGTCGTAGCTACGCGCTACGATCCGCGCGGATCTGCTGCATTGGAGGCAAGGTGCTCGACCGCTCAACGCCATATGACGTGTACTACGTGCCCTGGAGTCTCGGCGACCGAGCCGAAATGGCACGGCAAGCCGCCGCTTGGCTCTGGCGACAGCCAGGTACACCGCTCGTATTCTTCCCTGGTAAAGCTAACTCTCAGGCTGACCCTTTACTAAACAAGCTGACCAAGGGCGCTGCTGTAGGCACAGAAAGAAACGTAGCAGGATCTGGTTGGCAGCGAGGCCCAGTGCTCGCAGCATGGCCCACAAAGCGTGGCCTGCGGATACTGACCGATGAGATTGCGTCACGCGTGACGGCTCTCTGTGTCATGGAATGGAGCGAACCAGACTGGCAATGCAACTGGCTGACCGCACGTAAAGCCCGAAGCGTCGTCGATGGGCAGATACACGGCGATGGCTCGGTGGAGCTTGATCCGGTCGTTGAAGTTGTCATACGCCATCTATCCGCGAGAGTCAACCACAGCAACGGTCTGGTC
>JBOHFW010000303.1:0-32008 GCA_050699835.1 Pseudonocardiaceae bacterium
CGCCAGCGCGGGTCGGCTAGCGGCGGGTGGCCGGGTATTGCGGGTCTTCCGCGACCCTACGTACCAACGCCCCAGGAAACGGACCGCATACGCTACGCTACGGGCGTAAATCCTCTTCAGGGATGCCAAAAGTTGGAGACAACGGTGACTCAAGCAAAACAGACAGACTTTGCTCGGTTTGCGCAACTGTCTGAGGCCGAGCAGAAAGTGATCGAAGAAGCGCTCGCCTCAATACCTGACGATATTCTTTCGACGGGGGAACGCCCGCCGATCGAGTCCCGGATCCGGAACCGCCTGCAACGGGAGGGGCTGCTGGAGGCGGCCGGACCCATGGGGATGGGCGAGATTCCCCCGATAGCCTACGTCGGCCGTGCAGCGGCTTGCCTCGCGGCGAGCTATGTGGCGTTGCGGTGCATCGGTCACAACAAGCCTGCCAGCACGGTTGCTGAGTCGATCGCCAAGGCGTTGGGGGACTGCGTCCCGGGCGGCGTGGATGCGATGAAATCTGACATCATGAATTGCCGGGATAAGGTGGCAAGCGCCCTCGGAGCGCTCGGGCTGGCGGCGTTGGGTGACGCGCTCCTCGGAGATGATGAGCAAATCATGCGGTATTGAATGTCGGCAAAGGCGAATCCGGAGCCCGGGCGGTTCGGTTACCCCACCTTGGCGTTGCGCGACTCGGCCATCACCCGGCGGGCCAGCGCAGCCAGCTTCCAGGCTGCATCGCCACGCCGGGATTCCAGGGCGGCTGCCAGTGCCGCGAGCCGGTCCCGGGCCCGGACGGAACGCAGCTCGGCGACCGCGGTGATCGCCCGATGGGCCAGCTCGTGGGCCCGCGGCTCGTCGGCGTGCACGTGGATGGCGGCCAAGGTGATGCGACCCAGGGCGGCCTGCCGGCGATCCGCCGTTCCCTCCCAGTGCCGCATCGAGCTCGCTACGAGTCGCTCTGCCGCCTCGAGTCGGCCCAGCGTCAGCTCGACCAGCGCCGTCACCCAGAACATGTCGGCCTGATCATCGGCATCCGGGGCCCGCCAGGTGTCGCTGATAACGGCCAGCGCGGAGCGCGCCGCGTCCTTGTGATTCATCCGCGCCAGCACATCAGCCGAGTCGACCGCCAACCATGAGGCCAACTCCTGCGTCCGCGGGGTGGACGGCTCCGAGTCCAGGCTGATCTTCCCAATCTGCAACAACTTGAGTCCGTCGTTGTACTGACCGCGTTCCGCAGTGGCCACCCCTGCCAGATAGGCGGCCTTGCTGAACACGTAGCCGTCGTCGGCATCGGTGCTGAGTTCCATCGCACGAGCGAAGTGGTAGGACGCGGTCTTGTCCTGGCGCGCATCGAACGCTGCCCAGCCTGCGACCGTGTGCAACTCCGCGATGGCGAGGGTGAGGTCCCTCGTGATCGCCTCGGACCCGGGAACAGACAACAGCCGCTCCGCGTGCACGGCCGCCGGGCTCAGCATGTCGGCCGATCCACCGTAGGCCTTGGCGAGCCCCTCCAGCTGCCGGGTCATCGCCTGCAACGCACGCACGTCCGTCACGGTGAGCCGGGAAGGCAACGGAGTTGGTACCTCGGGGTGGGCAGGCACCTCCGGCACTGCACCAAACACCGGGCGATCGAACAGCGCGACGCTGGCAGCGGCCAGCAAGGCTCGCGTCTTGGCGCTCTCGTCCCTCTCCTCGATCGGAGACGACCGCGGGGAGGTGTCCTCAGTGCAGGCAAGGCCCATCCACCCGCGGGGGATACCGAGGCCGTCAGCGATCCGCGTGAGCAGGGCGTATCCGGTGACCTGGCGACCCTGCACGATCGCCGAGACCTCGGATTGCGCCTGCCTGGTCAGGTTCGCGATCTGTCGCTGGCTGGCTCCAGCCTCGGTGAGCATCCGGTACACCGCGCCGATATCTCGCCGGGCCAGCGCTGCCCGCATCGCGGGCTGCTCCCATACATCCGGGCGGAGCACAAGCTTGCCGGGTCTCGTGACCACGGTGGTTTTGCTGTTAGCACGCTCGAATGGATTAACCGATCCCACAGAATCCCATCCTTGTTCTCCGTTTTGTAACCACATCAGGGAAAGCTCACCCACGTGAGGTACAGCGCTGAAACGGCTAACAGTCGACACCAATCTGAACGGCCAGTAAGCGCTGGGCGTCGACTATCCGCGGTCTCCATGTCGGGGTCGGGGTGACGGGGGGTTGGTGAAGGTGTGGGCGGTTTTCTCGAACGGGTTGCCGCGGCCGGCGGCGTTGAGGTCGTTCCATGCGCCGCCCTGCGCTGATCCCCAGATGGCACCGACCGTGATGTAGGTGAGGTAGAAACCGAGCTCACCGATCGTCGCCACGGTCCTGCTGTGCATCGCCTCGTGCCGCGCCAGGTCGTCCGGGACGGTGCCGTCCGGGTTGATGCGGCCGGACTGGGTCCACGCCATCCCACCGAGTGTCAGCGCGCCGCCACCTGGACCCACCGCGATGAACACCATGCCCCGGCGGAAGTCCACCGTGCCGCGCCGGATCGCCACGATTAGCGCCGCGACGAGACCGGTGGTGGTCAGCAGCGGCGATTGCACCCACTTGATCAGGAAGCTGACCAACCACGCCAGCGGGCTATCCGCGTCGTCCAGCAGCGGGCTGATCACGGCGCCGAGCAGGCCCGCCGTCCCGAAAACGAGCAGGCCGACGGTAGCCGCGGTGGTCACGCTCACGCTGAGCCCGAACAGTGCCCAGACGCCGAGGATGATGCCGGCCCAGCCGGCGACGGCAAGCACGCCACCGATCGCTCCGCCGAGCACCCACAGCAGGAACTCGTCCCGGGCCTTCACCCTGTTGGCCGCAGCGCCCACCGCCCCCAGGATGGCACCGACGATGGTGCCGACGATCAGCAGCACGACCAGGCAGGTGCCCTCGCCGTCACGCGAGCTCGCCGATGAACTCCCGCGACGTCGTCGGCTGCGAGAACATCGGGAAGTCGTAGGCGATGGCGTTGTCGTGCTGCTCCAGTGACGTCGCCGCCATGCAGTCGGTGAGTGTCACGACCTGGTAGCCGTGCTCGTAACCCGTCCGCATGGTCGACTCGACGCAGCAGTTGGTGAGGAACCCGCCGAGAACGATCGTCGTGATGCCCTTGCTGCGGAGGATGAAATCGAGATTGGTGCTGGCGAAGGTGTCCAGGCCACGCTTGCCCTCGATGACGATGTCGCCTTCCTGCGGCGCCAGCTCATCGGCGATGGCTGCCCCCCAGCTGTCCTTCACGAAGCACTGACCCTCGACGACGCCCTTCAGGATCCCGTAGGGGTGCGCGCTGAGTTCGCCGTATCCCTTGGCGAACGTGATGGGGGCGTGCATGACCGTCACGCCGGCGGCCCGGGCGGCCTCGACCACCCGCTGGGTGTTAGCCAGCATGTTGGTCTTGTTCATCACGTCGTCGACTGCGCCGTGCAAGATGCCGCCCTCGGAGACGAAATCGTTCTGGTACTCGATCAGCACGACGGCGGTGGTCGCGGGGTCAATCGCCATGCCGGCCTCCTGTTCCCGGTGCGGGATCATGGCCCCGCATTCCCTACCGGCCGAGCATAGCGACCTTTGCTCGCGCAGGAACCGAACCGGGCGAGGCCGAGGTGGTCGCGGAGTTGTGTCGTGAACTCGACGACAGCGACCTTCTGGCCCCCGGCGGATGTCGCTGGTGTCGAGTTCACGACACACAGGCACCGAGCGGCGTCCCAATTACTTCGGGCTCGTCGGCGGAACTCGTCGTAGGTGGTCTATCGCCTCGTTGGTCGGACGGCCCTCCAACTGGCGGGTCAGCAGGTGGAGACGGCGGAGGTCGGCGCGGAGCTCCGCCGATAGCTCGGCGCGTTCCAGCTGATCAAGCACCGACCTGACCTCGCGGGCGTAGTCCGAGTCGAACTGTCCGGCGCGCAGAATCCCGCCGGCGAGCATGATCAACTCACCGACGACATGCTTGAAGGCGTCGTCGCGTGAGGCGATCTGCACCAGTTCAGCGTCGTGGCGTTCGAGCATCGCGATCCACGCCTGGCCCTCGCCGGTGCCGGCCAGTTGCTGGTCCCGCACGGACCGCATCGCGTCGAGGCTGCCGTCGTCAGTGCCGAGTAGTTGACCGCCGATGAGGTCGATGGCGCACACATTCGAGTGGAGCACCGACAGCAGGCCGGAGATCGCTTCTTCCATGATCCGGTTCGCCTCGGGGAACGGCGGCTGGAACGACTCCTCGATGTCGCCGGTCCAAGGTCCGGTCTCGAAGGTGAACCCGTACACCTTGCGTAGCGCTGGATCGGCCACGTGGCGGGCATAGGCGTAGTCCGACTGCGTGCCGGTGGTCGCGTAAAGGTCGATTCCTGACTGGACGGTGTAGGTGCGGCCACGGACATCCTTGATCGCCTGTGCGGCGGCGGCGCCAACTTTCTTGAACCGCTCGAGATCCGCCGGCGGGATGTACTCCTTGTAGTCGGGCGCGTCTCTGGGCAGCTCTTTCCACGTGGAGGTATCGACGAGGGTGAACCGCTGGGTGGGGTCGGTGGTCTGGTTGGGCGCGTGGCCCCACGGGTAGAGGACCAGCTCGGAGAAGGAGTGCACGTCGACCATGCAGTCGATTTGGTGGTTATCGAGCAGCATTTTGACATTGCGGGTCTCGGGCTCGCTGAACGCGTCCGGCCCGAAGTAGACAAATGAACACGGACTCCTGGACGTCGTAAGACTTCCGTCCGGCGCCCTGGTCTCGATGCCCCACAGCAGGTCGAAGTTGCGATTGAGGTCGACGCCGACACAGGTCGTGCCGGTAAGCGGCGCCCGGTTCTTACGCCACATCCGCTCCACGTCGAACACGTACTCCCGGCCGTCGGGGTTGGCGTTGGGCAGGATGACGATGTCCAGGATGTTCATCGCGCTGCGGAGAATGCCAGCATCCCAGGTACGGCCGCCGATGACCCAATCGGTGCCGTTGAAATAATGCGACAGCAACCCGATCGTCAGATCGACCAGCGCGTCGGGGTTGAGCAGCTCGCGAGCATGCGTACCGCCGACGAACAGGACGCCCCGCCGGTTCGTCGCAGCACCGGCGTGAATGCGCAGGGCGCTGATCGTGCGCCCCTCCACCGAATCCGCAAGCACGATCCGATCGATCATCGACGGGAACCACTGGGCAAGGGTCTGGTTGATGAGCTCGATGTCCGCGGAACGCGTGTACATTACTGTCCCCCATCCTCGCGGAACTGCTCCAGCGGCCGCAGGCGTTCGAGCGGGTCGGCCTGCGCGACGAACTGTTCGACCGGCAACCGACGCCCGACCGTCCGCTTCAACGTCACGCTCGCGCCCGCGGCGACCAGTGCTTCGACCTGGTCGAGCCGAAGCAGAGCCTCGAAGGACGAGTGCGTTTCGTCGACCTGCCCGGTGCCCGGGATCACGTCGATGTCAAGCTCGTCGAGCGCCCGGACGAGGTCACGGCTCACCGACACCCTGCCCTGGAACAGGGTGGGCAGCTCGGAACTCTCACCTTGTGTCATCACGCCTCACCACCTGCTCGCACCCCACCACGGCTCGTTGCTCCCGACCCTCTCACACCTTAAGAGCGCCCTCCCTTGCGCCGTGATACGAATGTCGCGGATCTTTTCGCCACCGCCCGGAACTGTGGTTGAGGTGAGTTCGGGCGGGCCTCGCGGCAGCCCTGGGTGCGGAATCCTTCCCCGAGGTGCGCCCGCTGCCTTGCCGAAAACCACCGCCGCCAGCCTGTCCGTCGCGCAAGCACGGACCACCGACTGTTTCGGCCCGAGCTGACTGGGAACTTCAAGAAGCGACGTACGAAGAGGGCGCCCTCGGCCCTCTCCTCAGTACGACCTGCAGAACTGCAACATCTGCCCGAGATTGAGACAACTAGTGAAGCGCACACGCCGAGGAGGCAATGAAGCCCATCGCCGCACCGCTTTATGCCCAGGGCTGAGGAGCCTCCGATGACCAACACACACATTGCGGTTGCCCAGGAAGTCGACCGGTACGCCGCCGACCGGATGGTGGCAGCCGCCGCCGCGAAGGCCACCCGGCTGTGGCCTGGAGTGATCGGCGAGGTGCTCGCCGCCGAGATCATGACGACGCTGGATCTGCCGTCGTGGCTACGCACGCAGACCCGCACGAATCGGCTGATCGACGCGATCCTCAACGTCGAGGAGAAGGACGACGATCGGTGCCTCACCAGCACATGGTGTGCTGACGTCCCGGTGTCCGCGCGGTAGCTGGGCTGATCGATTCAGCAGCCTGCTCCCGCAAACACAGCACGGTTCACTTGATCACGGTGCAGCTGATCAGCGAGTTTCCCCATCCGGACCCTGGGGTGACCGAGGTGATCGTCAACCCCGCGGCTTCGGTGAGCGCCGCGAAGTCCTCGAGGGTGCGTTCCCGGCCGTCGAGATAGACCAGCATGCGCAGGTCCATCTCGTGAACAACGGTCGGTCCTCGTCCCGGGTGACGATGAGCTCACCCAGCAAGACCCGGTCATCCGGGGCGCAAGATGAGGGATGGCAAAACTGGTGGCGGTGGGGCCGGAGCCGCTGGAGCGGGCTGACGTGGTGGCGGTGGCTCGAGCGGGTGCTCGGGTGGAGTTAACCGACCAGGCCTACCGGGTGATGGCGACCTCCCGGGAGCACGTCGAGGCACTGGCGTCGGATCCATTGCCGCACTACGGCATCTCCACCGGCTTCGGAGCGCTGGCCTCGCGCTATGTCCCGGTACACCAGCGGGCGCGAATGCAGCAGGCGGTAGTCCGCTCGCATGCCGCCGGAGCGGGGCCCGAGGTGGAAACCGAGGTCGTCCGGGCGATGGCCCTGCTGCGGTTGCGCACGCTGGCCACCGGACGCACCGGCATGCGGCCGGCCACCGCGGCGACACTGGCCGCCACGCTTAATGCCGGGCTCACCCCGGTGGTGCCCGAGCACGGTTCGCTCGGCTGCTCGGGTGACCTCGCGCCGTTGGCCGCGGTGGCGCTCGCGCTCACTGGTGAGGGCATGGTCCGGGACAGCGCTGGCCAGCTGTACCCGGCCGACGCAGCACTGCGAACCGCAGGGATCACCCCGGTGGTGCTGGCCGAGAAGGAGGGCTTGGCGCTGATCAACGGTACCGACGGGATGCTCGGCATGCTGGTGCTGGCCACCACCGACCTGCGGGTGCTGCTGGACAGCGCCGACGTGACCGCCGCGATGAGCCTGGAGGCGCTGCTGGGCACCGACGCCGTGCTCGCCCGTGACCTGATCGCCTTGCGCCCCCATCCAGGACAGGCCGTCTCCGCGGCGCGGATGCGCGCGGTGCTGGCCGGCTCGCAGATCGTCGCCTCGCACCAAGATCCGGCGGCGGACACCCGGGTGCAGGACGCCTACTCCCTGCGGTGTGCACCGCAGGTGCACGGCGCAGCCCGGGACAGCCTCACGCATGCGGAGACCGTCGCTGATCGAGAGCTTGCCGCCGAGATCGACAACCCGGTGGTATTGCCGGACGGGCGGGTGGAGTCGACTGGCAACTTTCACGGTGCCCCGCTGGCCTACGTGCTCGACTTCCTCACCATCCCGGTCGCTGATCTGGCGTCGATGGCCGAACGGCGCACCGACCGCCTGCTCGACCCGGCCCGCTCGCACGGCCTACCGCCGTTCCTCGCCGGGACCCCCGGGGTCGACTCCGGTTACATGATCGCGCACTACACGCAGGCGGCCCTCGTCGCTGAACTCAAACGGATCGCGGTGCCCGCCTCGGTCGATTCCATCCCGACCTCGGCGATGCAGGAGGACCATGTATCCATGGGGTGGGCGGCTGCACGCAAGCTGCGCCGAGCGCTGCCCAGCCTGGCCAGCGTGCTAGGCATCGAGCTGCTCACGGCGGCGCGGGCCCTGGCGCTGCGAGCCCCGCTGCGCCCGGCGCCGACCACCGCGGCGGTGGTGGCTGCTCTGCGGGAGGCCGGAGTTGGTGCGCCGGGACCGGACCGGCATCTCGCGCCCGAGATCGAGATTGCTACCGAATTCGTCCGCACCGGAGGGCTACTCGCCGTCGTCGAAGGGATTGCGCCATGACCATCCGCGCCGCGCGGGGCACCGCGCTCACCGCCCGCAGCTGGCAGACCGAGGCGCCGCTGCGGATGCTGCACAACAACCTTGATCCCGAGGTCGCCGAACGCCCGCAGGATCTGGTGGTCTACGGCGGCACCGGCCGGGCGGCCCGGGACTGGCCGAGCTTCCACGCGATCAGCCGCGAGCTCAGCACGCTGGGGCCGGACGAGACGCTGCTCGTTGCCTCCGGGCGTCCGGTGGGGGTCCTGCGTACCCACGAATGGGCGCCCCGGGTGCTGATCGCCAACGCGAACCTGGTGCCGGAGTGGGCCAGCTGGCCGGAGTTCCGCCGGCTGGAAGCCGCGGGCCTGACCATGTACGGGCAGATGACCGCCGGCTCGTGGATCTATATCGGGACCCAGGGCATCCTGCAAGGCACCTACGAGACCTTCGCCGCGGTGGCCCAGGCCCGTTTCGGTGGATCGCTGCGCGGACGGCTGGTGCTCACCGCCGGGCTCGGCGGCATGGGCGGCGCGCAGCCGCTGGCCGTCACCATGAACGACGGTGTCGCGCTGGTCGTGGAATGCGATCCGGATCGGGCGCGCCGCCGCCTGGACACCCGCTACCTCGATGTGCTCGCCTTCGACCTGGACGACGCTATCCATCAGGTGCTCGCTGCCAAGCAGGAGCACAAACCGCTGTCGGTCGGGGTGGTCGGCAACGCCGCCGAAGTGCTGCCCGAGCTACTGCGCCGCAGCCTGCCGGTTGATGTCGTCACCGATCAGACCTCCGCGCACGACCCGCTGGCCTACCTGCCGCGCGGCGTCGCGCTGGCGGACTGGCATGACTACGCGCAGCGTAAGCCCGAGGAGTTCACCGAGCGCGCCCGCGAGTCCATGGCCTGTCATGTGGACGCCATGCTGGGTTTCCTGGACGCGGGCGCCGAGGTCTTCGACTACGGCAACTCGCTGCGCGCTGAGGCGACACTGGGCGGCTGCGCACGGGCCTTCGAGTTCCCCGGTTTCGTGCCCGCCTACATCCGCCCGCTGTTCTGCGCCGGCAAGGGCCCGTTCCGCTGGGTTGCGCTCTCTGGCGACCCGGCCGACATCGCCGCCACCGACGCCGCCGTGTTGGAGCTCTTCGGTGCTGACGAGCAGCTGGCCCGCTGGATCAGGATGGCCGGTGCGCGAGTCGCTTACCAGGGCCTGCCGGCCCGCATCTGCTGGCTCGGGCAGGGTCAGCGGGACCTCGCCGGGTTGCGGTTCAACGAACTGGTCGCTTCTGGGGCGGTCGCCGCACCGATCGTGATCGGCCGCGACCACCTCGACTGCGGCAGCGTGGCCAGCCCGTACCGGGAGACCGAGGGCATGGCCGACGGTTCCGACGCGATCGCCGACTGGCCGCTGCTCAACGCGCTGGTCAGCACCGCCTCGGGGGCAAGCTGGGTATCGATCCACCACGGCGGCGGGGTCGGCATCGGCCGCTCGATCCACGCCGGGCAGGTCTGCGTCGCGGACGGCACCCCGCTCGCAGCGGCGAAGCTGGCACGGGTGCTCAGCAACGACCCGGCGACCGGCGTGCTGCGCCACGCCGACGCCGGATACCAGGCGGCCCGTGCAGTGGCGGCCCAGCACGGGCTGACCGTGCCGATGGCTCAGTGACTCGCTTCTGGTGCGAGCAGGCCTGGCTGCCCAGCGGGCTGGCAACTGGCGTCGAGGTGGCCGCTGGGGCTGACGGCCGGATCGTCGCCGTGCATCCCGGCGTGGCCGCCAGGTCCGACGCATACCGGTTACCCGGGCTGGTGCTGCCCGGTATGGCGAATGCGCACTCGCACGCCTTTCACCGGGCACTGCGCGGCCGCACCGGTGGCAGTGGGACGTTCTGGAGCTGGCGAACGATGATGTATGACCTGGCTAGCCGGCTCGACCCAGACAGCTACCTGGCGCTGGCCACCGCGGTCTACGCCGAGCTGGTGACGGCGGGGTGGACCTGTGTGGGGGAGTTCCACTACCTGCATCACGCGCCGGGCGGGCAGCGCTACACCCAGCCCACCGTGATGGCCGACGCGGTGCGCGCGGCCGCCGCCCGCGCCGGGATCCGGCTGACCCTGCTGGACACCTGTTATCTGGCCGGGGGGATCGGGATCGAGCTGGCCGCTGAGCAGGCTCGCTTCGGTGACGTCGCGGTGGCCGAGTGGGCCGCCCGGCTCGGTGCTCACCCAGCGGACACCGACCAGCACCGCACGGGAGCGGCGATCCACTCGGTGCGTGCGGTGCCCCGGGAGGCGCTGCCCGAGGCGGTAGCCGCCGCCGGGGACCGCCCGCTGCACGTGCACCTGGCCGAGCAGGCCCGCGAAGTGGTGGCGTGCCGCACGGCCTACGGGGCGAGCCCGGCCCGGGTGCTGCACGACGCCGGGGCGCTCAGCGCGCGCACCACCGCCGTGCACGCCATCCACCTGGACGAGACCGACATCCAGTTGCTCGGTGACGCGGGGACCAGCGTGGCCGCCTGCCCCAGCACCGAGGCCGACCTCGCCGACGGGATCGGCCCGTTCGCGGCACTGGCCGCAGCCGGGTGCTCGATCGTGCTGGGCAGCGACCAGCACGTCATCGTCGATCCCTTCGCCGAGGCGCGAGCACTCGAGCACGGCCAGCGGCAGCGTTGCGGGTGCCGGGACCAGTTCACCGGGCCGGCACTGGTCCGCGCGCTCACCTCCGCCGGGCACACCGCGCTGGGCTGGCCGGGCAACGGCGTCATCGCTCCCGGCGCCGCCTGCGATCTCGTGGCCGTGCGCACCGATTCCCCGCGCACCGCGGGTTGCCTGCCCGAGCAACTCCCCCTGGCCGCCACGGCGTCCGATGTGAACACCGTCGTGGTGGGCGGAACGGTGGTCGCCGAAGGTGGGCGCCACGTGGAGCTGGGTGACGTCGGAGCCGCCCTGCGCGCGGCAATCAGACTGGTGTGGACGTGCGCAGCACCCTGATCACCGGGATCGGTGAGCTCACCACCGGCGACGGCCCCAGTTTGGCGGATGCCGCATTGGTCCTAGACGGCGAGTGGGTCGCCTGGGTCGGTCCGGCCCACGGCGCTCCTGCGGCTGACGTCGCCGTCAACGTCGGGGGCCGTGCGGTGCTGCCGGGCTGGGTGGACAGCCACACTCACCTGATCTTCGCGGGCGATCGGTCCGCCGAGTTCGCGGCCCGCAGCGCCGGGGCTCGCTACACCGCTGGCGGGATCATGACCACGGTCACCGCGACCAGGGCCGCTTCCGACGCCGAGCTGGTCGCGACGCTGCGGCGTCTGGTGGCTGAGGCGCTCGCCCAGGGCACCACCTGCCTGGAGACCAAGACCGGGTACGGGCTCACCGTGTTCGACGAGCAACGCTCGGCGCGGATCGCGGCTGCGGTCGTGGATGAGGTGACGTTCCTGGGGGCGCACGTGGTGCCGCCGGAGCACACCGCCGCCGAGTACCTGCACCTGGTCACCGGGGAGATGCTCGACGCCGTGGCACCGCAGGTGTCCTGGGTGGATGTGTTCTGCGAGCGGGGTGCCTTCGACGCTGACGCCGCGGCGCAGGTCCTGGCCGCCGGACGCGCTCGGGGGCTGGGCCTGCGGGTGCACGGTAACCAGTTGGGGCCGGGGCCAGGGGTGCGGCTCGCCGTCGAGCACGGGGCGGCCAGTGTGGATCACTGCACCTACTTGTCACCGTCTGATGTGGACGCACTCGCCGGGTCGGAGACGGTGGCCACGCTGCTGCCCGCGTGCGACCTGTCCTGCCGCTCACCCCTGCCCGACGCCCGCGCGCTGCTGGATGCGGGCGCGACCGTCGCGCTGGCCACCAACTGCAACCCAGGCTCGTCCTACACCACATCGATGGCGTTCTGCGTGGCCACCGCGGTGCTGCAGATGGGGATGAGCGTTGCCGAGGCGATCCGGGCGGCGACGTTGGGGGGCGCGCGGGCGCTGCGCCGCACCGACGTCGGCGTGCTGCGCCCCGGCGCCCGCGCCGACGTCCACGTCTTAGACGCACCATCGGTGACGCACCTGGCCTACCGCCCCGGCCTCCCCCTGACCTGGGCAGTCTGGCGCCGCGGCGCCCGAGCGGTCTGAGCGCGCCGCCGAGTCGTTACGCCTTGACAGTGATTGTCGGTGCTCTGGTCTATCGTCTGGCGCCGTGACTCGATCTCGATTGGGCCTGCTGGCCATCGCCGTGGTGTGGGCTTTGACGGCCTGTGCGAGCACCCCGCCACCGGCCCCACCAGCGGCGCCGACCTCGGGGCTGCTGCTAGCTGGATTCGACCGGCAGGTGCGTGTGCAGAACGACCTCTTCCGGTTCGTCAACGGTCAGTGGCTGGAGACCACCGAGATCCCCGCCGATCGCACCCGGTACGGCGCGTTCGACGTCCTCGACGATCAGTCTGAGCAGAACCTGCGCACGATCGTCGAGGAAAGCGCCGCCCGCCCGGGTCCGGCCGGCTCACCAGACCAACGGATCGGCGACTTCTACACCAGCTTCATGGACACCGCGCGGCTCGATGCCCTCGGGGCTGCTCCGCTCAAGGCCCCACTGGCGCGTATCGACGCCCTCACCAGCCCCGCGGACATCCTCCGGTACTTCGCTGAGAATGCTCAGACGGGCACCCCTAATCCCATCGCGCTGTTCATCGAACAGGACGCCAAGAACGCCGATGTGTACATACCGAGCGTCGGGCAGGCGGGTCTCACCATGCCCAACCGGGACTACTATCTGAAATCCGAGCCGCAGTTCATGACGCTCCGCGACCAGCTCAAGGGCTACGCGGCACGCGCCCTGACACTGGCCGGCATCGCCGATCCGGATGCCGCGGCCAACCAGATACTCGCGATCGAGACCCGGCTGGCCGAGGCCCAGTGGACCGCCGCGCAGGAGCGCGACGCGACGGCGACCTACAACAAGTTCACCGTCGCCGAGGCCACTGCGCGCACTCCCGGGTTGGACTGGAAGACCTATCTCGACGCGGCGCGCATCAACACCCCTGACTTCATCGTCGCCGAGCCCAGCTTCTTCACCGCGCTGGGATCCACCCTGACCACCGTGCCGGTGCAGCACTGGAAGTCCTACCTGCGATTCAAGCTCATCGACGGCCTCAGCCCCTACCTGAGCAACGACTTCGTCACCGCACGATTCGAGTTCCGCAACCGTGATCTGGCCGGCCAGCCGGAGATACGCCCCCGCTGGAAGCGGGGCGTCACCGCCGTCGAGGACGCGATGGGTGACCTACTCGGCCAGCGCTACGTGCAGCGTCACTTCCCCCCGGAGGCGAAAGCCCGAATGGACGCCCTGGTGGGCAAGCTGATCGAGGCCTTCCGCTTGTCGATCGATGGCCTGGACTGGATGAGCGACGCGACCAAGGCCGAGGCCAGGGACAAGCTCAGCAAGCTCGCCGTGAAGATCGGCTACCCGATCAAGTGGAAGGACTATTCGAAGCTGACGGTCGCCCGCGACGATCTGGTGGGCAATGTGCAGCGCTCAGCGCAACTCGAATACCAGCGCAACATTGATCATCTCGGCAAGCCGGTGGACCGTGAGGAGTGGTTCACCACGCCACAGACCGTGAACGCCTTCTACCACCCCACGCGCAACGACATCACGTTCCCGGCCGCGATCCTGCAACCGCCGTTCTTCGACCCGACAGCCGACGATGCGGTCAACTACGGCGGGATTGGCGCGGTGATCGGTCACGAGATCAGCCATGCATTCGACGACCAGGGCCGCAAGTTCGACGGAACCGGCAATCTCCGCGACTGGTGGACCCCGGAGGATGTGCAACGATTCACCGCTCGGACCCAGGCCTTGATCGCGCAGTATTCGGCCTACGAGCCGTTGCCTGGCGAGCACATCAACGGAGAGCTGACCCTGGGCGAGAACATCGCCGACCTGTCCGGGCTCACGGTGGCGATACGCGCCTACAAACTGTCCCTCGGCGGCCGGAACGCTGCGATGCTAGACGGATTCACCGGCGAACAACGCTTCTTCCTGGGCTGGGCGCAGGTGTGGCGAGGCAAGACCCGGGATAAGCACCTGCGAGTGCAGCTGTTGAGCGATACGCACAGCACGAATGAGTTCCGCGCCAATGGCGTCGTCGGCAACCTGGCCGAGTACGACGAGGCGTTCGGCGTCACGTCCGGCGACAAGCTTTTCCGGCCAGCTGACCAGCGCGTCAAGATCTGGTGACTGCCGACAGCACTGGTGCCGGTGTGCCGTGAACTCGACGCTACCTACGTTCGAGGCGCTCAAAACGTCGTTGGCGTCGAGTTCACGACACACCCGGCTGGAGAAATTGGTATTGCTAGCCGGGCGCCAAGGTGGTTCGCGATGGCCGTGACCTGGGGTGGGTTAAGCAGGGTGAGGTGGTTGCCTGGTACGTCGACCACTTCGATGCTGGGGCACAGTCCATCCCAACCTAGGGCGGTGTCGGCACGATCAAAGGTTTCGTCACGGGTCTGGGCCGGCAGCGGCTGGCTCGCCCGATACAGGATTACCGGGCCATGGTAGGAGGCGGGACGGTAATGCAGGGCAAGGGTGATCGAACGACGGTATGCCGCGTATAGATTGCGGAGCAGCGTCGGATCGGTATCCGCGCTGAGGACATCGGCAGCGACACAGGCGTCAACCAATGCTTCCAATTGTTCCATCTCGTCAATGGATCTCAGATCGTCGAGGGTAAGTGGGATGGATTTCCCAAAGATGACGGTAAGGTAGTGGGTGAACCGCAGGAAACGACGGGCTGTCGCTAGCCGGGTGAACTCACCAGAACTGGGGACGGGAAGCGCCGAGTCGAAGAGGGCGACCAGCTCGACTGGCATTTCTGTCATGGCGAGCTGTCGGGCCATCTCGTATGCGACGAGGCCGCCGAAGGACCAGCCGCCTAATCGGTAGGCTCCCTCCGGTTGGATGGCGCGAATTATCTTAATGTAGTAGGCGGCGAGTTCTTCGACGCTGGATGGAGGTTTTCCGCCGTCGGGTTCTTCCAGACCCCAGAAAGGGATCGATTCGTCGAGCGCCTGGGCCAATGGTTGGTACGGAATAATATTTCCGCTGGCGGGATGGACGCAAAAGAACGGCGCATGGTGACCGTTGGGTTGCAGAGAGACGGCACAGCCGTGGGATCCCGCAGTGGTGGTGTCGCGGAGGAGCCGCGCGATCTGTGCCACGGTGGGTCGTTCGAAGAGTGTGCGCGGATCGAGTTCGCGGCCGAACTCCCGAGACAGCGCAGCTGTGACGCGCATGGCAAGTAGTGAGTGGCCACCGAGGTGGAAGAAATTCTCAGTGACGTCGATTTCTTCCTCGCCGAGTGCTTCACTCCAGATACGGGCGATGCGCAGTTCAATTGAGTCGCGGGGACTGACCGCCTGCTGGGGAGTGCGGCGGAGCGTGACGTCGGGTTCGGGAAGAGCGGCGCGGTCGATTTTCCCGTCGGGGGTGAGCGGGAATTCAGCTATCGCGATCAGGGAGCGTGGCATCTGGTAGTCGGGAAGCGACGCGGCGAGCCGCGAACGAAGGTCGGCGATAATGGCGCGTTGCCAGCGTCGGCGCAGCGGGTCGTTGGTGCAGTGCCGCCACGGTCGCAACGCGGGCGGGGCTATCTGGGTGGTGTCAGCGAGGTGACCGAGCCGCTGCGCCGCCGTGGGGTCGTCGCCTCGGACAAAGATGGCGGTGAGGTGGCCAGGTGTGGCGCTCATCAGAAGTTCGGTGAGGTACCCGCGGTCCTCGGCGCGAGCGAGCAGCGTTTCGGGATTGACGCCAGGAGCTGACTCGATCAAGACGGCTGTCTCAGCGAGGCACCTGGGCGGGGCGCTGCTGGTGAGTGCCGCTACCGCGGCGACCAGGCCACTGGTACGCCCGTCAGGGATGGCTTCGACACGAAGCGCGGCGGGGGCACGCGCCAGGTGATCCTGCAGGTCGGCTACCACGGACTCCCAGCTATAGGTGGGCGGTTCTTCGAGGGGGCCCTGGACAGCACCGGAGGTGAGGATGACGTCATACCGGAAGCGGGTGAGCTCGTTGTGAAAACGGCCTTTCTTGGGCAGTATCCGCACCGCGCATGGCGCATTCAAAGAGGCAGCAAACCGATAGAAGAAATCCGCATGGACCAGCAGCTCTTCTTCGGCGTCGACCCGTTGCCGGATGGTTGCCCACACAGTCTGGCTGGGCTGATCGGGAGGCGCGGTCGTGAGGAGCACAGAGAGGTGGAGCGCGGGGCAGAGCTCGAGCGAGCGCACGTCCCCGACGAAAATACGCCCGCCAGGACGCAGGACCCGCACCGCGCCCGCCAGGACACGAGACAAATAGCTCCGGTCGGGGAAATACTGGATGATTGAGTTGAGCACCACGAGGTCGAAATGGTGCTCCGGGAGACCAGCGAAGTCATCAGCAGCCTGTTCTCGCAAAATTACCTGCGCGTTGGCGTACTCAGGATGAGTGAACTGTTCACGTAGGTGCGTCAGGGTCGCCGGGACACGGTGGGTGCCGGTAACGCGCACGCCGGCATGGGCTAAGGGCAGGAGCACCATGCTGTCGCCACAGCCGATCACCAGCGCCGTGCGCGGCGCAAGCGCGATAATGCGCGCCAAGGTCGCGTTGGCCCAGTCACGTATCTGTTCTTCCGGAATCGGATCGCCGGTGTAGCTGGACCGCCAACGAGTCGTGTTCAGCTCGGTATAGCCGTCACCATCGGCTGCCAAGTATGTCTGGTGGTAGCCGCGCTGCCATATCTGAACTCGTTCGTTGGTGTCGCTGTCGTCAGCCTGGAGCTCGGCCGGACGGTCCAGAACCGTGTACGCGACGAGGTGCCGTTCGCTGCCCTGCTTCCACGCCATAGCCAATGCACTCGTGACGGCCGGATGGCTGCGTAGCACCGCCTCGACCTCTGCCGGCTCCACGCGGAATCCGCCCACCCTCACTTGGTGGTCAAGCCGACCGAGAAATTCCAATTCGCCGTTGGCGGTGCGGCGTACCAAGTCTCCTGTACGGTACAGCCTGCCGGCGTCGGTATCGACGAAACGTTCCGCGGTGAGGTCGGGACACCCCAGATATCCGCGGGCGAGCCCGATCCCGCCCACGCACAATTCACCCGCAATCCCGACTGGGACTGGCTGCCTGTCAGGTGCGAGGACATGGCACGTGATGTTGGCGATCGGTGTGCCGATTGTGGGGTCTGTCGTGGTGGGCTCGCAGTGGGTGGCGGTGGCGACGATCGCCACCTCAGCCGAGCCGTACAGGTTGAAAAACCGCCGACCTGGGGCGAAACGGGTGACTAGTGCGGCTGAGCACCTTTCCCCTATCACCGAGAGCGTGCGTACGCTGGGCAAAGTAGCGTCGGAGGGCAGCGCCTCCAGAGCAGAGGGGGTTAAGGTGAGCGCGGTCACGCCGTACTCGGCGATGGTCTCTGCTAACGGAGCGCCTGGCCGCAGACGTGTGGCGGCAGCGATGTAGAGGCGCGCTCCGCAGGTAAGGGTGGCGAAGGTTTCCAGGATGTAAGGGCCGACGGTGGCGGGAAAGCACTGAAGCACGGCGTCCTGCGGGGTCAACGCCCATAGCTCCTGCTGGGCGGCGATGACATTCCGAAGAGCCTGATGTTCGATGTGCACTCCCATGGATCGTCCGGTCGACCCTGAGGTATAGACGACATACGCGAGCCAGTCGGATTCGGGAGTGACCGGCGGTGGGCTGTCGGGCTCGGCGGCAAGTTCAGCACTGTCAAGTACGAGGACTGGCGTGGCCGTTTCCGGGAGGGCAGTCACCGTCTCCGGGGTCGCAACGATCACGGCCGGGGTGGCGTCGCCGATGAGGGTGGCGATCCGCCGGGGTGGATAAGCGGGGTCGACAACGCAGAAGGCGCCCCCGGCCTTGTGCGTGGCCACCATGGCCGTGACGAGCTCGACGGAACGGTCAAGGCAGAGGCCGACGATGACATCGCGGTCGACGCCGTGGCGGCGGAGCAGGTGGGCCAGACGGTTGGCGGAGCCGTCCAACTCGGCATAGCTGACAGTACGGTTGGCGTGGACAAGCGCGGGAGCCGAGCCGTGGACCACCGCGAGGTCCTCGATGGCCCGATAGATGGGGCCCAGGTCGGATAGGCCCAGCTCGGATAGGCCCAGCTCGGATAAGCACAGGTCGGATAGCGGGGTGGTGGTCGCGTTCCAGGCAGCGATCTCGTCCCGTTCCCGCGAAGTGAGCATCGGGAGTGCCCGCAACGGCAGTCCAGGGTCGGTGGCGAACTGGGTGAGGAGGGTGTGCACGTGGCGGAGCGTGCGGCCTGCCGTGGCCTCGTCGAGCCGCTCCGGGTCGTGTACCAGCCGGAGTCGCAGCGTGTCGGCGGGGATCGCCATGAGCACGATGGGGAAGTTGGTACGGACAAAGAAGTCGACATCGCTCACGGTGAGATCGGCGAAGCGGGTCCACAGACTAGCGTCGCGGGTGGCGTTCTCCACGACGACAGCGGTGTCGAATAAGGGGGTGCTTGTTTCCAGGCCACTCCAGCGCTGAATCTGCAGCAGTGAGACGTGCTCGTGGGCGCGGAACTCGGTCGCGGCGCCCTGCACGTAGGCGAGCCACTGCGCGGCGGGAAGATCAGCGGCGATGTCGAGACGCAGCGGGAGCGTGTTGACGAAAAGCCCCACCATGTCAGTGGCGCCGGAGAGGTCCGCGGGGCGTCCGGCGGTAGCTACGCCGAACATGACGTCGGTGCGGTAGGTATACCGGCACAGCAGCAACGCCCACATGCCCTGCAGCGCTGTCGCCAGGGTGAGGCGGTGAGTACGGAGTGCCGATTCCAACGCTGTCATCTCAGGTGGGGTGAGCGTGACCTCGGCTGCGCCTTCCCGGTGGGCTGCGGGTGCCGAAGTCTGCGAGCGGAGCAGGTCAAGCTGGGCGGGCTCGTACGCTTCGAAGGTTTTGCGCCAGTACTTTTCCTGGACGGAGACGTCATGATCACGCAGCCAGGCCACATACTCGCGGTATGGCCGCACGGGCTCCACGGCAGGTGTCGCTCCGCGGCGGGCGGCGGCGTATCGCCGCGCCACCTCGGCGAGCACCAGCGCCACCGACCAGCCGTCGAGCACGATGTGGTGGTGGCTCCACACCATCCGGTGGAGATCGTCGGCTAGCTGGATCAGCGTGAGCCGCATGAGCGGCGCCACGTGGAGGTTGAAGCCGCGTTCCCGGTCGCGAGCACGCAGCTCCACCTCGCGGGCCCGTGCTTCCTCGGGTGCGATGCCGCGCCAGTCAAGCTCGGCGAAGGGCACGTCGGCGTGGGCGCGTACCACCTGAAGGGGTTGCTCACGACGCTGCCAGGCGAATGCGGTCCGCAGCACGGGATGGTGGTTCACGACCCCCTGCCACGCCAGGCGCAGCGCGGTCCGGTTCAGGGCGCCCCGGAGGGTGAGTTGCATCTGCTGGAAATACATCCCTGAGCCGGGTGCCTGAAGGGTGTGGAAGAGCAACCCTTCCTGCACCGGAGACAGTGGGTACACGTCCTCGATGTCGCGCGTCATCACGCACCGCTTCTCTCAGCTCCGTCGAGCTCAGCAAGGAGGTCGTCGAACTCCGCCGCGTCCAGCTCAGCCAGGGGTGCCGGGAGTGCGGTTGCCGTGGTGAGGGCCGAGGGCAGGGCAACGGCGAGGGCCTCCACCACGGAAGGGGCGGCCCGGCGTGCGTCGTACCACCAGTCGAGATGCAGCTGGTCATTGTGGAGGTAGGCCCGCAGTTCAACCGCGTGGCCGAGGCCTGGGGGGGTGAGCCGACTAGGAAGCGCCAACTCGAAGGCGGGAGTGAGGACGGCGGATCCTGGGGCCGGGCCGCGAGGAAGAGCGCCGAGATAGGCAAAGAACATGTCCGGTTCGGGGTATTCAGCGAGCAACCGCGCGGTCGGGGCGTGCAGGTAGCGCAGCAACCCGTAGCCGAGGCCTTGGTGCGGGATTTCCGCGGTAGGGCCAGTGGGACTCAGGACCACCGGGTGGATCGTCGTGCACCAGCCGACGGTGCGGTCAAGAACGATTCCGGGCAGGGGAAGGACTCGCCCCTGGCCCTGGAGGTCGATGCAGACCTGGTCGCGTCCCAGATGGCCGGTCAGCAGTGCGCCGAGCGCGGAGAGCATGATCTCTTCGACCCGGACCCGGTGGTTGCGCTGGTGGGCAAGGACCGACGCGGTCGGCGCCTGGGGTAGAGCCGTCGGGATGAGCTGGTAGTGACCGGATGCGGGCCGTTGCGGGGCTGGCGAGAACAGCGGTTCGGTACCGGCTAGCGCGCCAAGCCAGTGCGGGAACTCAGCGTGCATCATCGGGTGGCTGGCGAGCGTGGTGAGCTGGGTTGCCCACACCCGCCACGGGGTCGTGAGAGGCGCTAGGTCGATGGTCTTGCCGTCCCGGACCTGGGTCAGCGCCGTCCTGAGATCCTCAAGCAGGATGCTTTGCGAGGCATTGTCCGCAACGAGATGGTGCACAGCAAGGACCAGGTAAGGCGGCTTCCCCTGGCCTGCGTCCAGGTAGGCGGCGCGCAGTGGTGATCCGCTGGCCGGTCCCTCCAGGACATCGTGGTCAAGTTCGAGTAGTACGTCCTGGATGAGGTCGGGGGTGATGCCGGGGGTGATGCCGGGGGTGATGTCGGAGTGAAGTAAGCGAATCGGGACTGGGTCCTGGTCTGGCGGCGGGGCCGTCTGGCTGGGCAGACCATCGGATTGAGTGAGCCGGAACCGCAACGCCTCATGGTGGGCTGCGAGCGCGGCGAGAACCTCCGCGACCTGGTCCGGTGTCGTGCCGGGGGCGAGCCGCACCAGCAGCGGTACTGTCCAGGCGTCCGCGGGGTGCAAGCCCTCGGCGAGAAAACGCCGCTGGGCCGGGGTCAGCGGCACTTCCGGGAAGTGCGGCCCGGGGGTCTGCAGGGTGAGCGGACGGTCGTCCTGCTGTGCGGCCGCAAGTGCGGTAACGAGGGCGGCGACGGTCTGATGTTCGAACACATCGCTTGGTGTCAGCCGCAATCCCGCTTTGGCGGCACGCGCAGCCACCTGCACCGCAACCACCGAATCACCGCCGAGATCGAAAAAATTATCCTCCCGGTCGACTCGTTCGGTCCCTATCAGTTCACGGATGATTCCGGCGAGTGTCTCTTCGGTGACCTCGCGATACCCATTCGCGGCGGGTGCTGTGTTCCCTCCGGCCTTGGACTCACCTGCGGGCTTGGACTCACCTGCGGGGTCGTCGCCCTGAAGTAAAATCCCGTGGGATGGGCGAGTGGGACATGCCGCCGGGTGGATCCAGTGCCTGGTGGACTCGAAGGCGTAGCCGGGAAGGTGTACCCGCCGCGACCGCGTCTGCCGGTCAGCCGGCTCCCAGATGACGGGAACACCGGCTGCCCAGAGCCGGCCCAGCCCCAGGTGAAACGTCTCGCTGTCGCCGCGGCGCTCGTCCTTCTGGCGCAGCAGCGACACCGCGCGGTGATTCTCCGCCCAGGACGGATGACGGCGTGCGGCCGAGCACAAGGTCCGGCCGGGTCCAGCTTCGAGGAGAACCCTGGCGGGTTCGGTGAGAAGAGCGGCGATGTTGTCGGCGAACCGTACTGTGGTGCGGATCTGGCGTGCCCACCGCGCCGGATCCACCGCGTCCGCTGGTTCCATCCACGTACCCGTGGTATTCGAGACGATCGGTAAACTCGGCGTTTTCCGCTCCACCCCGGCGATGACGCGCTCGAAGTCAGGCACCACTGTCTCCATGAGATGCGAGTGGAAGCCGTGTCCGATCGGTAACCTCCGTACGCTGATCCCGTGCTCGTCCAACTCGGCCGCGAGTCGTTCCATCGGTTCGACCTCGCCGGAGACCACGCAGGTTTGCGGGTCGTTCACCACGGCGACGGCGAGCGGGCGGCCCTGGAGAACCTCCCTCACCTGGTCGAGGGGTAACCGGATGGAGAGCATCGCACCAGGCGGAGTCCGCTCCATGAGCCGGCCGCGGGCCGCGACCACGGCGACGGCGTCCTCCAGACTGAAGACACCAGCAAGAGTAGCGGCCACGTACTCCCCCACGCTGTGGCCAGCCAGAGCCGTCGGGGTAACGCCGTAGTGCTCCAGGAGCCGGGCAAGTGCGTAGCCGACGGTGAAGAGCGCGGGTTGGGCGATATCGGTTCGCCGCAAGCGCCCGTCGTCGCTACCGAAGACAACGGCGCGCACGTCCTCGCCGCTCTGCGTCAGGAAGAGGCGCGCGCATCTGTCCACTTCGGTGCGGAAAGTTTCCTGCTCCTGGTAGAGCCCAGCACCCATGGAGAGGTACTGGGTACCTTGCCCGGGAAACATCAGTGCGACCCGTCCCGCTGGGGCCTCGACGTCGACTGCGGTGGATAGGTGTGCCGCCGGATCACCGGGGGTGGCCAGGATGCGGGCTGCTTCTCGGGTCTCGCGGGCCACCACGGCGAGCCGTCGCGGCAGGAGCGTGCGGCCATGGGCGAGGGTGTGTGCGGTATCGGTGAGGTCAGGCTGCTCGGAGCGCAGGTGCGCGGCGAGGGCGTGGCGCATCCGGGTCAGCGCGGTATCGGTATTCGCCGAGAGCACCAGCACACGCGTGCGGTCCGTCGCGGGTCGCGGCGCAGGTTCGGGGGCTTCCGCCAGGACTACGTGCACATTGGTGCCGCCCACGCCGAGCGAGCTGACGCCCGCGCGGCGTGGACCTTCGCAGCGCCACTCGGCCAGTTCACTCTGCACGGTGAAAACAGAAAGGTCCAGGTGCAGCTCTGGATTAGGAGTCGTGTAATGCAGCGTCGGGGGCAGCGTGCGATGACGCAACGCGAGGGCAGTCTTGATGAACCCGGCGATACCGGATGCGACTTCGAGGTGGCCGATGTTGGTTTTGACCGAGCCGATCCGGCACGCCGCGGTGGCACGGGTGGCGCCGAACGCCTGGGTGAGCGCCGCTATCTCGACGGAGTCACCGAGTGGTGTGCCGGTGCCGTGCGCTTCCAGGTAGCTCATGCTGTCGGGGTCCACCCCGGCGACGGCAAGTGCCTCGGTGATCACCTCGGCCTGCCTGGCGACGCTGGGAGCCGAGAAGCCCGCCTTGCGCGATCCGTCGTTGTTGACGGCCGAGCCCAGCACCACCGCCCAGATCGGATCCCGGTCGAGGAGAGCGGCGGAGAGGGGTTTGAGGACGACGGCTCCTACGCCACTGCCGAATACGGTGCCGTTGGCCGCGGCGTCGAAGGCGGCGCACCGTCCGTCCGGGGAGACGATCGAGCCGGGCTCGGAGAAGTAACCGACGCGGTGCGGTACCCGGATTGAGGTTCCACCAGCGATCGCTATATCGCACTCCCCCGCGAGGAGGCTTTGGCAGGCGAGGTGCACGGCCAGCAACGACGAGGAACACGCGCTTTGCACCGTGAAGCTCGGACCCCGCAGGTCGAGGGCATGCGAGACGCGAGTGGCGATGTAGTCTTTCTCATTGGCGAACGCCAAGCCGACCATCGTCATGTTGGCGCCGTGCCCGGCGAGTGCGGCGACGTCATGGTGAGAGAGCAGATTGTGGATGAGGTAGCCGCTCGTTGAGCTGGTCGCGAAGACTCCGACCGATCCGTCGATATCGCGCGGGCCGTATCCAGCGTCTTCCACCGCGTGCCATGCCGTCTGGAGGAAAAGCCGCTGCTGCGGATCGGTGATGCGGGCGGCGTGCGGAGTGAAACCGAAGAACTCCGCGTCGAACTCGTCGTATCCATCGATAGGCGCCGCCCTTTTGACGTAAGTGGGGTCGGACAGAACGTCCGCGGGAACCCCGGCTTCGGCGAGCTCCTCATCGGTAAGGGTGAGCACCGATTCCCGCCCCGCGGTGAGGTTATTCCAGAAGGTCGCCACGTCGCGGGCGCCAGGGAAACGTCCCGCCATGCCAATCACGGCAATCCGGTTCTCATCCAGCTCATGGGTCATGGCAGGTTCCTTCGCCTGGCGTGGGCGTGCCGCCTGGTGGTGGCCCGCTGGCGGCCCCGTTCCACCGATTCCGGGACCTCAAGTTGGATCTGCGGAGCCGCGCAGGAGAGACGGGTGCAGACCTCGCGGCTCAGCTCATCCAGGGATGCGCCTTGCAGGATGAAGGCAATGGGCATAGTGATGGCGAAGTCGTGGTCTATGGTGTTGCGGATGCGTACCGCCATCAGTGAATCGAGGCCGAGCCCGGTGAGGGGTACCTCGTTTTTGAGCCGTTCCGGGGTGAAGCCCATTGTGGCCGCAATGCGGGTACGTAATCGTGCGCTGACCATCTGCCGGGCCTGGTCCGGGGCCACTGATTGCAGCCTTTGCGGGCCGGGCCAGTCGTCGATAGCGGTACCACTGAGATCGGCGAAGAGCGGGGCGAACAACGGGACGCGGGTGAGCTCGGGGAACGTGGCGAGGACGTGGTCGGGATCGAGCCGGGTGACCGCAGTGACGGCGCGCTGGCTGGCGAGGAGTGCTTCGAGGGCCTCGATACCTTCCGCCGGAGTGATCTGCTCCAGGACGGAATCCTGTTTGTCCTTAGCGATCCCTACTTCCGCCCATGGCCCCCAGTTGATCGAGGTCGCGGGCAGCCCCTGGCCCTGCCGCCAGGTGGCGAACGAGTCAAGCCACGCGTTGGCCGCCGCGTAAGCGCCCTGGCCCGGCGAACCGAAGAGGGCTGCTGCTGAGGAGAAGAGCGCGAAGAAATCCAGCGGTTGTTCGGTGGTCATCTCGTGCAGGTGCCACCCGCCGAGCGCTTTCGGTGCCCACACTCGGTGGATGTTCTCCGCGTCCAGCGCCGCGACGGTGCGGTCCTCCACGATGGCCGCCGCGTGGATGACGCCGTGCAGCGTCGCGCCGGCGCGGGTAGCGGCGGCGATGCAGCGGCGTGCGGTTTCGGGCTGCGCGATGTCGCCCAGGACGACGTCGACTTCCGTGCCCTGCCCGCGCAGCTCGGTGATGACCTGGTGGGCCTCGGCACGCGGGGCCGAGCGGCCGTTGAGGACGAGGTGGCTCGCTCCACATTCAGCAAGCCATCGAGCTACGGTGAGCCCGAGCCCACCGAGGCCCCCCGTCACGAGGTACCGGCCACCGGCGCGTACCACGGCGCGGTCAGGTGACCCGGCAGCGTGCGCGTAAGCGAGCCTGGCCACGTGCCGCCCTTGCGGCCCCCACCGCACCTCGTCATCGTCCATGCTGGCGCGAATCTCCGTGAGGACGTCGTCGGTGCTTCCCTCAAGAAGGGTGGCCCGCAGCTGTGGATGCTCGTAGGTGAGGACCCGGGCGAGTCCGCGCAACGCCCAGGCCGCTGGATCGGCTACCGGTGTGGCAAACCAGAGCCGTGGTGGGACGTCGCTCTCGAGGGAGCTGATCACTTTCACTGCCCGGGCGGCACCGAGCAGCAACTCTTCGGTCATGGCGATCCTCGCGACGTCCAGCACCGTGCCCAGACCGGTGCGGTCCCCGCGGCGGTGGCTTTCCCCGCTGGTGCGAGGCACCGATGAATCAGCCATGAGAACAACACCGCGCAACGGCCTGCTCTGGTCAGCGACGGCCGCAATGAGAGCTGCCCGAATCTCTTTCTCATCACAAAGATCCGCACAGACCACATGGTCATTCGACGCGCTCAGTTTCTCCGCGAGTTCCGCGGCTGTCCTCGCCACCCCGCCAGCCGGCGCTGCCGTGAGAACCAACCAGCTTGCCGCGGCGGCCTTCCCCGGCTTGACCGGTTCCAGCGGAGCCGCTTTCCACTCGATGCCGAATAGCTTGCGGGTGAGTGGCAGGGGCACCGCCGCCCGGCGGACGCGACGAATGTAAAGATCCGTCACCTCCGCCACGACCTCGCCGGCATGGTCCGTGAGCCACGCTGTCCCCAGCCAGCTCGCCTCATCCAGGCGGCGAAGCGAGGCATGGGCCTGGCCACGGCGAAGCGGCCTGCCGCTAACCCGCACCGCGCCTATCTCCATGGGCAGGTAGGTCACGCCACGTTGAGGGTCGTCGGAGGGGACCACTGCGGCACTGAGAGTCTGGAAACAGGCGTCGAGCAGGATCGGGTGGAGGATGAATCCCGACTCGACTGGTGCGTCGTCGGGCAGCTCGACCTCGGCGACGGCGACGTTGGCGCCGCGGGAGAGGACCCGGGTGATTGCCGTGAACGCCGGGCCGTGGTGCTGGCCAGCGGCACGCAGCCGCGCGTAGATCTCACCAGCCGGGGATTCCGGCACGTCCGCGGGCGGCGGAGAGGTGAGCAGGACCGGCCTGGTCTGTCCATGGGTGACATCGGCGGTCACGTGGCGTATCCAGCCTGGGCCCTGACGTGCGTGGACCTCGACCCGAACGCGATCAGATCCGACCGGTTTCACCATCGTGGTGATGGCTGTGGAGTCACCGAGCGGCAGCATGTGGTGCAGGCGTAGATCGCTGACGGTCAGCAAGTCGGGGGCCCAGTGACGAGCGTGCCGGGCGGAGGCGAGGGCTATCTCCACAAAGGCAGCAGCCGGCAGTACGGCGACTCCGTGGACCCGGTGATCGGCGAGCCACGGCAGCGCGGCTGTACCGAGGTCTGCCTGGTAGACGCACCCCCCATCAGGTAAGGCCAGCTGAGCTCCGAGCAGCGGGTGGAGGTTACTGATCAGCTGGTGTCTCGCGGGGGTGAGCCAGTACGGACTGCGGTTCCAGCGCAACGGGCGTACGCAGGCGGCGGTGGTACGGACTCCTGGTCCCCCGGTGTTGGTGATCGCCTCAAGGAGCACGGGATGCGGAGAGATCTCGGTGAAGACCCGGTGGCCATCGGCGAGTGCGGCGGAGACGGCCTGGGTGAACCGGACTGGACGGCGCAGATTCTGCACCCAGTACGCCGCGTCGAAGGCCGGCTGATCGTGCCCGGACTGGTCATACACCGTGGAGTAGAAGTGCACGTGCGGTTCTTTGGGTCGGATCTCCGCCAACGCAGCCGCAAGCTCCGCCAGCAGCGGGTCCACCTGGGGTGAGTGTGAAGCGACGTCGACCTTGATCAGACGGGCATATCGCCCTTGCACGGAAAGGCGTTCCACCAGCGTCTCGACAGCATCGATGACACCGGAAACAACAACATGGTGTGGAGACGAGTACACCGCTACCGCAACACCCTCCGGCGGTTCGACGCCGCTGTCGACAACGGCCATCGCGCCATTCCCGGTAATGGTGCGGAGCAGCCGTGAACGCCGGGCGATGACCCGCATCCCGTCCGCCGGGCTGAGTGCCCCCGCGACAACGGCCGCAGCCACCTCGCCCATGGAATGCCCGATCACCGCAATCGGCTCTCCGGCCACGGCGCGGCGGGCGGCGGCGAGCGCGACCTGAATCCCGAAGAGAACCGGTTGCACCCGGTGGATTCCGGTGACCTCCGCACCGGTAGCGATCACGTCCCGCAGCGAGAAACCTGCCTCAGCCACACAGACCGGCTCCAGCTCATCGATTGCGGCGAGGAATGGGGCATCCTCGTCGAGGAGCCGCTGCCCCATACCCGGCCACTGCGACCCTTGCCCGGAGAAAACCCAGACCGCCCCGCAGCCGCCGCGCGGAGTCGGAGCCTCTTCGAGAATCAGGTGAGCATTGGTGCCACCAAACCCGAACGACGACACCCCGGCCAGGCGCGGCCCTGCTGCCATAGGCCAGTCCTCCACCTCGGTGGGAACGAAGAGCCGCGTCTGTTCAGGTTCGATAGCCGGGTTCCACCGGTGGAAATGCAGATTGGGCGGTATGGTGCCGTGGCGCACCGCAAGAACAGCTTTGATGAGGCCTGCGATCCCCGCGGCGGCTTCCAGGTGACCCATGTTGGTCTTTACCGCACCGAGCGCGCAGCGACCCTCTCCTGTCCCGTACACCTGGGCAAGAGCGTCGAACTCAATCGGGTCACCCAGAGACGTCCCTGTTCCGTGGGTCTCGACCAAGCCGACTCGGGTGCCCTCGACTGCCGCCCGAGTGAGGGCTTCGCGTATGACGTTCCCTTGTGCGGCGAGGTTGGGAGCGGTGAGCCCATTGGAGTGGCCGTCGCTGTTGACTGCTGAGCCGCGCACCACGGCTAGCACCCGATCGCCATCCCGCACCGCCTCGGAGAACCGCTTGAGCACCACCACACCGCAACCTTCACCGCGCACAAACCCGTTCGCCGCGGCATCGAACGCCTTGCATCGGCCGTCCGGGGCGAGCATCGCCCACCGGGAGAGCGCGACCGAACCGAGCGGGGTGAGCATGAGATGGACACCCCCAGCGAGGGCTAAATCGCACTCACGAAGTCGCAGGCTCTGGCTAGCCAGGTGCACCGCCACCAGCGACGAAGAGCAGGCGGTGTCGACGGCGAGGCAGGGGCCGCGCAGGTCTAACAGGTAGGAGAGACGGCCGACCGCGGTGGAGTGCGGATTGCCCGTGGCGGTGTAGGAGTCGATAGCACTCTGCTGCTGCACCCCGAGCATCAGGTAGTCGGAGGAGCTCATCCCGATGAACACACCTGTGCTGGTGCCCCTCATCGACGCGGCGACAAGTCCAGCGTCCGCGAGCGCCTCGTACGCCACTTCGAGCAAAAGCCGCTGCTGGGGGTCGATCGCCTGCGCCTCTCGGGGGGCGATGCCGAAGTATTCGGCGTCGAAACCGGTGACGTCGCGGAGGAACCCACCCCACCGCGAGTTGATCTTGCCAGGCGCTTGCGGGTCCGGGTCGTAGTAGGCATCACCGTCCCAGCGGTCTCCCGGCACCTCACTGACCGCGTCTCGGCCGCCGAGGAGCAGCTCCCAGTACGCATCCGGGGTGTTGGCACCGCCGGGAAAACGGCAGCCCATGCCGATGATGGCAACCGGTTCCGTCGCGGTGACCGCGGTGCCCGCTTCGGCGAGCCGTCGGGCCAGCTCCTCGCGTGCTGTCGGGGAGAGGGTGGCGACGAGAGCGGATACGTCAGCCATCGGCCCCGCCCTCGGTAGGGTCGCCGCGGGACAGCTCCGAACAGATCCGGACGAGGAGGTCGTTATCATCGTCGTCGAGCTGTTCCGTCTCGGTGTCCTCGGTAAGCCCTCCTGGTGGTGGGCACGCAACCGTCGATCCGAGGTCGAGTCCGATGCGTTCGGCAAGGGCACCAGCAAGCTGCGCCACGCACGGATAGGTCCACACGACCGTGGCCGGTAACCGCACTCCGCACTCGGCTTCAATACGGTTGCGCAGCTCCAAAGCCATGAGAGAGTCCACACCCAGGGACGCGAACGGTGTCTGTCGATCCACGAATGCCGCTTCCATGTGCAACACGGCGCGGACCTCCTGGGTGAGGTAGGCCTCCAGGTGGGCCAGACGCGCGGGGCCTGGCGCGATCGCTTCCAGTGCGCCGCGGACTCGCCCCGACGTGGTCGGGACCGCGCTCATGGCGCCGATGCGCGCGAAATAGCTGGAGGCGGCGACGGCGGGGAAAGTCTGGAACCACCGCCGTGCGTCGAGCGCGAACACCCCGGTTCGAGCCCGTCCGGACGCGATGAGTTCGGCCAGCGCCTGCACCCCCTCGTCGGGGCTGATCACCTGATAGCCGCGGGCGGCGAAACCGGTGGCCCGTCCAACCTCACCCCAGGGGCCCCAGTTGATAGCCAGACCCGGCAGCCCGAGCGCACGCCGGTAGCTGATGAACCCGTCCAGCCAGGAGTTGGCGGCTGCGTACGCGGTCTGGCCCGGCGAGCCGATCAGCGAGGCCGCCGATGAATACACGACGAAGAAATCGAGGGGATGCCCCGCGCTCACCTCATGCAGGTACCAGGCTCCCCTCACCTTGGGAGCAAAGACCCGAGCAAGCGCCTCCGGGGTGAGCCGTAACGCGGTCGCATCCGCAAGGACGGCGGCACTGTGCACGATTCCACGCAGCGGGTAGCCCGCGGCGTCGAGGATGTCGAGCACTCTGCGGCCTGTCCCAGGGACGCTGATGTCACCGGTCACCACTTCCACGCGGGTACCGGACGTGCGCATCTTCTCGAGGCGCCGGCTCGCCTCGCCGTCAGGTCTGGTACGGCCGTTGAGCACGACCAAGCCCGCCCCCTGCCTGGCGAGCCATTCAGCCGTGACCAAACCGAGCCCACCCAGGCCACCAGTGACGAGGTAGCCACCGTCGCGCCGCACCACGGGTCCGGGTTCCGCCACCGCCCGTATCCGACCTAAGTCGCGGCAGGTGAGCACGATCTTGCCGATATGGCCAGCGCGGGCCATCAGACGGAATGCTGCACTGGCCTCGGTGAGGGGAAAGGTGCGGTGCGGTAGCGGTGCGATCCGCCCCGCGTGGACCTCCGCGAGGATCTCGGCCAAGAGCTGACGGCCGAACTCGGGCCGCAGCCTCAAGGCGAGGTCGAGGTCGAGGGTCGTGAATGTGGCCCCCCGGGCGAGCAACCGCAGCGGGAGCGAAGCGTTGCCGTCAGTGTCCTTCTTGCCGAGTTCCACGAAACGACCACCGGGCGCAAGCAGTTCGACGCCACGGCGCAGCGCCTCACCGGACAGTGAGTTGAGCACCACGTCGACACCGAGCCCGCCGGTGGCCGTACGGACCGCCTGGTACCAGTCAAGTCCACGGGAGTCATAGACCTGAGTGATTCCCTGCTGGCGAAGGTATGCCCGCTTCTCGGCGGAACCGGCCGTGGCACAGATGTCGGCACCCAAGGCCTTGGCGATGGCCACCGCCGCCAATCCCACTCCCCCGGTGGCTGCGTGGATCAGCACGCGTTCACCCGCCCGAAGTCGGGCCACCTGGGTGAGTGCGTACCAGGCGGTCCCGTACGCGACGGGCAGTGTCGCCCCCTCCTCAGCGGACATGCCCTCCGGCAGGTGCGCGACCAGGTCTGCCGGAGTCGTGGTGTAAGTGCCGAATGCTCCGTGCGCATAGGCCACTACCCGGTCTCCGACGGCGAGCCCGCAGGTTCCCGGGCCGAGAGCGACCACCGTGCCGACGCATTCGCCACCCAGCTGTGCTCGCGTGCCGGGGACTACCGGATAGGCGCCGCTAGCTTTGAGGACGTCACTGAAGTTGAGTGCCGCGACCTCGATACGGATCGTGACCTCACCCGCGTCCGGGGCTCTAGGGTCTCCTAGCTGCAGGCGCAGGCCCTCGAGTCGGCCCGGTTGGGTCGTCACCAATTCCAGGGCGGACTCGGCGGCGTCGACCTCGACATCGACCCACTCAACACGCCCCGGCAGCGGCGTGGCAGCAAGCCTGGCACACCAGCGCGTACCGTCCCGGAAAGCTACCTCGTCATCCTCGGCGTTCGCGTGCAACTCTGCTACCAGGGCGCCCTCGTTGCCGGCGGTCCAGTCACCAGAAGCGTGGTAGGTCGGGTCCAGGTCAACGAGGGTGGTACGCAGCTCGGGGTGTTCATAACCGAGAACCCGCGCCACCCCGCGGAACGTTGCCTGGTCAAGGGCGACCGACTCGCCGTCTCGGACCGACTGAGCGCCCCGAGTGACGAGGTAGAGCCGGGGGATGTCTCGCAGGCCTGTAGCGAATACCGCACGGATAGTGCGCATAACGCGCATGACGCGTTCTTCCGCCGCGACCATGCCACCCGGGTCGCTGGAACACTCATCGTGACCGCGGGGCCCGAAGAGCATGACGATGACCTGAGGCGATGTGGCCAACGCGGCGGCGACACCGTCCTCGTCAGCGTCGTCCACCACAACGCAGGCATGGTGCATGCGCAGCGCGTCGAGCACCGGTTCGGCTCCGGCCCTGGCCACGGGGGTTTCCGCCAGGATGAGCCACTGCCCCGGGACCTCCTCCGTCATCCGGCCAGCAGCAGCGGTGTCGGAACCAAGCGGGATCTGCTGCCACATGATCTCGAAGAACTTGTCGTGCAGGCCCGACTTAGTGCGCTCGTCTAGGCGAACGACGCCGATGCCGCACACGTCGAGTAGCACGGTTCCGGTGGCGTCAGCCAGCGCTACGGCACCAACGAACCGCGCAGGGTCAGCGGTTGGCCGTAGCGTAGCGGCCGCCATGAC
>JBOHFW010000304.1:0-12029 GCA_050699835.1 Pseudonocardiaceae bacterium
GTCCACTGACGACGTACAGGCCGGCGAAAGTGAGCGCGGCGAGGAGGTCCTGATCTACGTCCGTGGTCGGGATCGTCGATCCGAAACTCGCGCTGCCCGCGATCGCCGGACCATCGGCGCTGAAATAGAGACGGGAGACGAACGCCGCGCAACCCAGGGCGAGCCAAGCGACTATCTTCGCCCAGAGCAGGCCATCGTGCCGGCGCCGTTCGCCGGACCGACGTCGCTGCAACCCGACCCCGGTGAAATGACAGATCCCGACTGCGGCGGCAGCGAAGCCAAGCGCGAGCACGATGACAAAAATCAGTTCGCTCCGGAACAACCTCGCCAGGACCCCATAAAACGCGGCGATATCGCCACCCACCGCGCCGAGCACGAACAACCACATCAACGGCTCAAATCGTGATCTGCCCGGAATCAGGTCTGGTTCGCGGTAGTTAGGACCGTCTGGTGTGTCCTCACCGGTTGGATCTGGCGTACCGGTTGGCAGTTCGCCGCCGAGACGCAGGCGGACGGCCACATAGTCCTGCCAGGCTAGTTCTCGATCCTTCTTGGCCTGTTCAACAGTGACCTCGCTGTCTTTAATGAGCTGCTTCGAGTCGGCGATCCGCATACCCAGTGCGGACAAGTAGGTGCTATGATCGGTGTTGTCCTGCTCGTGCCAATCGATCCCGACTCTGTCCAGTCGGTCGTCGAATATGGTTCCCGACCCGACATGGAATGCGCCTTGCAGATTCGTTATCCAGGTTCGGATGTCGGCCTCGACGGTGCGCATCCGTTGCTGCGAGCCGGTGGACGGTTGTGCGGGTGCGCCAGGTGCGGCTGCCTCGTGAGGATCCGGCATGTCAGGTTCCACACGGGATGTCCCTCGGTGCCACCATCGGTGTCTCGTCTTCGTGCTGTACATGTCAGTTTTTCTCCGGTGGTTCGGTATCCATATAAATTTCCTCGATTTTGATCAGCAGTTTTTCAAGCTCACGCGACCGCTCAAGAACACTGGCCAACTCAGTCAGTCCCCACTTGATCGTCGTACTCAGTCGGTCACCGTGCGGGTGGATCCGTAGCAATTCGCTGCAGTAGGTCGCGATACGGAGACAGCTGTAGCCTGCTATCTGTTTTTGTCGCTCCAGGCGCTTTTTGTCGCAACTCGCGATTTTTGCATTCAATTCTTCCAGCTCGGCTTGATAGTCCCCTAGTCGTCGACGAGTCGCCGTGAGCGGGTCCCATTTATCCTTTCGTCGAAGAGTATCCCTCCGGCGACAGGCTGCCAGCTTGTCGCCGCTCGCTCCATTGGTTGTCATCTGCTGCCAACCGTCGAGCAGCTCTTGGTCTTTGTCCAGATTATCCTTAGTGGTCTTGATTTTTCTGGTTAGTTCGGCCACTTTCTGCTGATCGGGTGTCGTCTCCTGATCCCAGCGCTCCTGCTCGGCGGCGACCAGCGTCAGGAACTCGAAGAACAGTTTTTTAACGGTCTGAGTGGGTTCCGGTTCCTTTGAGCGCACCGGAAGACCTTTTCGAGCGTCTCGACGAGCGTTCCATCGGTCGGATACTTGCTTCCACAAACCGTACTCTGGGAGCTCGGCCATGGTTTCATCCGGCGAGTCCGGCAACTCACCCTCACCGTTACGGATGTGGTTGAGAAAGGAAGACATTACGACGAGCTCCGGCTGTCGTGAACAGACCTGTCCGGAAACGCCACGACCTGATTCTTCTGCCCTGCCGATCGGCGTTGGGCGCACCACAACGTGATCCGAACCTGCGTCTCCCCCATGATCAATTATGATGCCGGATGTCCAGGGTCCTGTCGTCACGGTAATGGATGATCTTTCCAGTACTCTCGTTAATGTAGGCGCGCTACATCAGATGAGGTACTTCGAGATGGTTGTTACATCTGTGGGATGATGTGCGGAATAGGATGGATCCCGCGCAGCGTGACGAGTGGCTCCGCGGCGTGCGCCGATGGTCCTGTCCTGTGGCCCAACCGAATGCTCACCGGCGCGGCAGTTCTGCTCACTGAACTGCCCTGTCCCGGATCGGCGGTGCCCGCCGCGCGAACAGCCGGAAATCAATCCCGGAGGTCAATACGGTTTCTTGGAAGCCGCGACTGTGGAGCACCATCGAGACAGCCCTGGGACCGGTGGCAGCACCAGCGCGACCAGCCAGCCCGGTCGCTGGTCAGGCGGCGAGCACCAGGGTGCCGATGCGGTGGCGCAGGTGCGCGACCTCGGCGATGATCTGGTGCGCGGCGGCGTGCCGGTTGAGTTCTCGCAGACCGTCGAGGATCCGGCGGGAGTCGATAGTGCCGAAGGTCTCCAGCGCGGCAGTTCCGAGAGCGACGGCCTCGAGCGGATCGCCACCGGTGGCCATCATCAAACCGGCCAGTTTGGCCTGAGAGATCACCCGAGCGTGGGCGTCCCGGGGAGCCAGCCCGGCGACCGCCGCCGTGAGCCGTTCGGTGGCCTCTCTCGGGTCGCGGCCCGATAGCGCCAGATCGGCCAGGCCCAGTCCGGCGAGCTGGGCATGGCGCGCGGCGTTGTAGGTGAACAAGTACGGCGGGTCGTTGGCCGGGTTGGCGTGCGCGAAGTGGTCGTCGGCGGTGCCGGTGGCGATCAGGGTGTCGCGAACCCGGCGCATCTTGCCCAGCGCTCGGCACCGCCCGGTGTGCAGGTACGCCCGCTCCGTCGCGGTGAGCCGGTCAGCGCGGACCAGAGCCTGATCGGTCAGTGTGAGCGCCTCGTCCGGTTGACCAATCCACAGCGCCTGGTTTCCCATACCCGACAGTATGAAAGCCCGCAGGTGCCAGTCGTCGGCCTGCTCAGCGCAGGCCAGCGCGAACTGGAAGGCGCGGCGGGCTTCCTCGTGGGCGGCCTGGTCGAAGGCGATGAATCCGGCCATACCGGACAGATCACCGACGGCGGAGAACAACTCGGGGCGCAGCCGGGCCGAGCACCTCGCCTCCAGCAGCCCGGCCGACCAGCGCAGCTGGGCCCGCACGGTCTCCCGGGCCAGCGCGCCACCGTAGGTAAAGTTGAAGCCAGACCGGAACACCTCTGTGGCGGCGCGGACCTGTGCGATGTC
Organism: Pseudonocardiaceae bacterium; assembly: GCA_050699835.1. GTDB lineage: Bacteria > Actinomycetota > Actinomycetes > Mycobacteriales > Pseudonocardiaceae. Next base: position 3,079 of record JBOHFW010000304.1, read on the forward strand.
CGTCGCGCCGACCCGAACCGGGATCGGGGTGGGTCCGCCACCCTCCAGCAACGCGGCCAACGGCCCCGCGATCAGGCCACCAAAGGCCGCGCTGCACAGGAATTGTTTCCGGTCCACGTTGTCCAGCTTCACTACCGTGCGGCGGGTGTTGATGAATCCCAGCGCGGCGTCCGTGGGCGCACCCAGGATCGCCCGGAGGGCTTCCCGGTACAGCTTACTCGGCCAGCTGACAATACCGCGTTCCATCTTGCCCAGATGGTTGGCGTCCAGCGCCACCATCTTGTGGTGATGCTCCCAGATGTAGGCATTGACCAGCTCAGCGAGCTCCTCGCGGGTCAAGCCGTCCTCGGGGTTGGCCGGTGAGGCGGTGCGCTCCCGCGCCGCCCGAAGCAGATCATTCGCCGCTGCCAAGGTCCCCTCCCCAGTTGGATGCCCACATCGTCGGCGACGCCATGGCCGGCGGACAACCCCAGGACCCTCGGGTGGGGCGCGAATCTTCCCTTGACCTTCCCTTGACTTCCGCCGATCAGCGATCCCCCGCGCGGGTTCCCAGCCGGGAGGGTATGAGGCCGTCCCCGGTCAGCCAAGCCACCGCTTCGACACACCGTCACCCGATATTTGATGGTCACCTCCGTAGCCGTGTGAGTACAGTGCGTAGGCGGTTGGCTGGTCTACTCAGCACTCAAATCGGGGGGGAATATGGAAGCACGTTTCTTAGTTCCAGGATCGATCGTCCCGCTGCCGTTCTGGGGACTCGAGGACGGCGCAGCGCGCGTCGCGGCAGTACCGGACGCCACCGGCCCGCGGCACGACCCTCCCTTGGAGCCACGCGACGAGACGGTCTTCCTGCTGACCGTCGCCGCCGAGATCGAGCACGCCCTGATGGTCCAGTACCTCTTCGCTGCGTACTCGGTGCGCGTGATCGCAGGCGATCCGAACGAGCGCGAACTCGCCGAGGTGCAGCGGCTCCTCACGCAGATCGCGCGCGAGGAGATGGGACACCTCGCCACCATGGAGAACCTGCTGCATCTGGTCGGCGGGCCGCTGAACTTCAACCGGGAGCACTCCCCCTACGCCAGTCAGATTTATCCGTTCCGCTTCAAGCTCCAGGCCCTGACTCTCGATTCCCTCGCCAAGTACGTGATCGCGGAGAGTCCGGAAAAACTACCCCCCATGCCGCCGGAGGATGTAGCGCTGCTCACGCAGATTCGGCTCGATGCCATCCGCTCCAATGATGGACAGGAAGTCCGCCACGTCGGCCCCATCTTCGCGCGACTACAGGAGCTGTTCGAGCGTGAGCTTGCCGACGGTGACTTCCGGCTGGACACCTTCGAGCGGCAGGCCAAGTTCGAGAACTGGGGCTTCCAACCCAGGGCGCCCCGACCCGGAGAGCTCGCCGAAGGGGAGGCGCTGATCATCGACTCGTTCCCCGGCGTTGACGTTGCCAAGATCCGGGAAGCAGCGGTCAGCGCTGTGCGCAGGGTCGGCGCGCAGGGTGAGGGCTTCGACCCCGAACCAGTCGGCGTCGAGTCGCATTTCGAACGGTTCTTCGTCATCTACAAGCGTGTGCGGGAGCTGTCTTCCGCCGGAGTGGTGATCACCTGGCCGGTGGCGGAGAACCCCAACACGACCTTGCGCCCGGCGCAAGCGCCCGGCATGGCGGACCTGGTGGAGATGGTGCAGGAGGCACACGCCAGCAAGGGGCGCATCACCCATCCGCGGGCGCGGGCGTGGGCACAGCTGTTCAACCTGCGCTACCGGATGCTCCTGGGCCGTCTCTCGCACTTCCTACGGCTGGACCAGGACATCTACCGCACCGACCCCGGCGCCCGCCAGGGCGACCCTACCGCCCGGGGTCTACTGCTGATCTGGACCTTCGACGAGATGCGGCGGCTGAGAAAGATCGCCATCAAGCTCGTGCAACTCCCCAAGGACGACCCGCCCGGTGAGCTGCACGCCGGCCCGCCTTTCGAATTGCCGTACACCCTGAACCTGCCCGAGGACGAGCCGCAACGCTGGCGTACTCACCTGGACGCCTCACGGGCCGCCGACCGGCTCATCCGCGAGAAGCTCCAGCCCGACGACCAGACCGCCGACCGCGACGAGTTCCTCGACGATCTTCTCAGGCTGGACGAAGAAGCTCAGGTCGTGATGCGGGCGCTCGCCGCGGGCCGTGACATCCCCCCGGACAGCCTGCCCAGCGACTTTCAGAAGGTGGTCCGGATCCTCGAGGAGGCGGTTCGCGGGTTCACCATCGGCGGTCCCCATGCCAGCTTCTGGGCCGGGAAGAACCGCGACGCGTTCCTCAACACCTCCCCTCTCCCCACTGAGCCGGTGGTGGGGCGGAAGCCCGATGGCACCGTCAGCACCGATCCGGGTACCTGGCCTCTCTTTCAGCGGCTCGAAGGCCCTCCCCCGCCCAGAACCCAGATGCCTCGAGGCCGCCCGCCGGTCCCGCCCGAACGCATGGATTTCATCCGTCAGTGGATCACCGATGGGGCCCCGGACAACGACCCTCCGGGGCAGATCGGCCTCGTGCGCGAGCGTAATCCCCGGCTGGAGCCGCTCACCCCGTCGCCTGAACCACCCCCGACGCTGAGTTTCGAAGCCGACATCAAGGGCCTGTTCCGGGAGAACCCCGACCGCACCTCCATGCTGTTATTCGGGCCATTCGACCTGCACCGCTACGAGGACGTCCGGGATCACGCGGACAACATCCTGGCCAGGGTCGAGGACGGCAGCATGCCCTGCGACGGCAGTTGGCCCCCAGACCGCATCGCGACCTTCCGCCGCGGGATCGACGAAGGGAAACGACCCTGACTCAGGCGCGGGTCGCCGGGGTCGCCACCGGTGGCCATCGTCAGGCTGGCCAGCTTGGTCTGGGTTCCGCGGAACCGCCACGCGAGGTGCCGTCGTGCAGCCACTGCCGGGCTGGAGCGGATAGCGTGCACCAGGTGAGCTCAAGCCCGGTTAACCGTGACGCGGCCGCCGCCGTGCCTTACCCGTTGCGGGTGGCGGCTGCGTTGTCGTGGCGCCTGCTGGTGGTTATCGGAATGCTCATCGTGCTGGGCTACGTGGTGATCACCCTGCGGCAGGTGGTGATTCCGATCGCGGTGGCCCTGCTGCTTACCGCGCTGCTGGGCCCGGTGGTGGACTGGCTGACCAACCACCGGGTGCCCAGGGGGCTTGCCACTCTGGTGGTGCTGGTCGGCGGATTGGCGCTGATCGGCGGTCTGCTGGCGTTCGTGATCCAGGCCTTCGTGAACGGGCTTCCCGAGCTGCAGACCCAGATCGTCAACAGCTTTCAACAGATCCAGGCGTGGTTGCAGAACCCGCCGTTCGGTCTGCCCCGGGTGAACCTGCAGGACCCGGTCGACTCGTTGAGCCGGTGGCTGTCCGACAACCGCACCGCGATTACCTCGGGTGCGCTGTCCACCGCCGTCACGGTGGGGCAGTATCTCACCGGTGCTGCGCTGGCGCTGTTCACGTTGATCTATTTCCTCTACGGCGGCAGGTCGATGTGGCGCTTCCTGCTCGGAACCGTGCCGCGCCGGGTCCGCACCCGGGTCGACGTCGCCGGGCAGCGGGGATTCGCCTCGCTGGTCGGGTTCATTCGGGCCACCGTGGTGGTGGCGATCGTCGACGCGGTCGGCATCGGGATCGGGCTGATGGTGGTCGGCGCCCCGCTGGTGGTGCCGCTGGCGGCGTTGACGTTCCTGGCGGCGTTCATCCCGGTGATCGGCGCGGTGATCTCCGGTGTACTCGCGGTGCTGGTGGTGCTGGTGGCCAAGGGGTGGGTGCCCGCACTGATCGTGCTCGGCGTGGTGATCGGGGTGCAGCAACTGGAAGGCAATGTGTTGCAGCCGTTGCTGATGGGCCGCGCTGTCGAGCTCAACGGAGTGGCGGTGGTGCTCGCCGTCGCGGTGGGCTTGGTACTCGCCGGCATCGCGGGCGCGCTGCTGTCGGTACCGCTGCTCGCCCTCCTCAACGCCGGCATCCGCGCTTTGATCAGCGGGGATGCTGAGCCCGATGACGACGATGCCGCGGGTTCAGCGGTGCCGCTGGCCGACGTCCCGGCGGATCCAGACCCCTCCTGAACCACCCCGCGTGTCGCGCCGCTATGCCCGGTGTGTCGCGCCCGTGTGCATGATCCTCAGATTCCCTGCTGCACGTCCGATTCGTTCAAGACACCTGGCCAGGTGTGCTCGTAGGGTCGCGAGTCGTGACTATTGACGCGCGACTGGACGTGATCGAACTAGTGGTGGCCGACATGGCCGCCTCGCTGGCGTTCTACCGGCGGCTAGGCCTGGACATTCCCGCTGACGCGGACAACGCACCGCATGTGGAGCTCGCCCTGCCCGGTGGACTGCGACTGGCCTGGGACACCGAGGACACCATCCGGTCCTTCGCGCCAGACTGGGTCGCGCCCAACGGCGGCAGCCGCACCAGCCTGGCGTTTCGGCTGCCCGAGCCGGCCGCGGTGGACGCCGCCTACGCCGAGCTGATCGAGGCCGGCTACCACAGTGAGCCCCCTCCCCGGCGTGTCGCGCTGACGTGTCCGGTGTGTCGTGGTCAGCTGACCTCGACTAGCTGACCCAGCGGCACTCCGGCCAGCGCGCCCACCTCACGGGCCAGGTGCGCCTGGTCGGCATAGCCCGAGCGTGCCGCAGTGACCGCGAAGGGCACACCTTTGCCGGCCAGCCGTAGCGCCATCCGGAACCGGAGGATGCGCCGCAGCACCGACGGGCCGTAGCCGAACGCCTCGAGGCACCGCCGGTGCAGCGTGCGTTCTGTCCAGCCCAGCGCGTCGGCCGTCATCGCCACACTGGACCCGGCGCGCAGCTGCCTCAATACCACACCCAACGCGTGATCCGGCTCGGTGACTCTGGAGGCGACGGCAGCGGTCAGCCCGTCGGCCGGATCAGGCGCTTCGGCGATCCGCTGCGCGTGGGGGTAGTACCGGACCAGAGCTCATCGAGCCGCACCCGTCGATCCCGCTGTGCATACGCGGGAACCCCGAGTACACCTGGTGCGGCGCCGGGCCGAAACCGTAAGCCGGTGACTATCTGTCCGGGGATCAGCGGAGCCAGGAAGGCGCGGGTGTCCGGACCGGCGACGTGCACCGCGCCGTTCATCCAGATCAGATCCATGCACCCGTCCGGCAAGACCCGCTGCTCCCAGGGCACACTTGTCTCGTTGCGCCACAGGCAAGCCACCACCCCGGTCAGCTCAGAAGGGCCTGGCCACTCCCGGTAGCCGCTCGGCATCGTTCTCACCTCCCAACGAGACCACGGGTTTCCCGCATATGCTCCTCGGTGCCTTCTCAAGCTGTCGAGTTCGATGCATAAAACGCGCCGTAGTGTCAGTGGGGTCTGGTTTGGCGCTTAGCTCGCTGATCAGCTGGTCGGTGAGCACTGCGGCCGTACGGATGGAGCGATACAACGGTTTCGACACCGCACCCGCCCGAGCAGTGGACTTCCATGCGTTCGTTGATGAATCGGAGCCGGTCGCGAGGGACAGCTCCGGTGTGTATCTGCTCGCTGCTGCCCCGATTTGCGGTTGATCACCTCGATACGACGCGGACCGTTATCGGCGCTACGGCTACGTGGTCAGCGCAAACTGCACTGGCGGCAGAAAAGAGGCACCGCGGATGACCTGAGTCACGCCGTATGGGGCAAGTCCAGTAGCAGCGGCGGTGGGAATGAGTGTGTGAATCAGTCTAGCTAATCGATCGAAGGAAGCATGAGGTTGCGCCGTTCCTCGGCACTCAGCCTCCTGGAAACACGGCGGTGGGCGTTGGCCACCAGATCCTCAATAGTGATCGTCGCGTCCCAGATCCGGCAGGTCCCGTCCTGCGAAGCAGAAGCGACCCGCCTGCCGTCGGGGGACCACGACACGCTCTCGACTCCCTTGAGATGAGCGCCGAGGATGACGATTTCGGCGCCGGATTCGGTGTCCCAGCTCCGAACCATCCAGTCACCCGACCCGGTGATCAACCGCCGTCCATCCGGAGACCACGCCAAGCCCCGAACCTCATTGTCGTGGCCATGCAACACGGCGAGCTCGCTGCCGCTGTCCGTGTCCCAGATCCGAATTGTCCGGTCGCGTGATCCGGTGGCCAGCCGCTGATCGTCGGGTGACCACGCAACGCACTGAACCCAGTCAGCGTGGCTGCGCAGCACTGCGAGACTGTCGCGATTGGTGGCGTCCCAGACCCGGGCCGTGCAGTCTCGTGAGGCGGTGGCTAGCCGCTGGCCATCCGGTGACCACGCCACCCCCCACACCCAATCGCTGTGACCGTGCAGCACGGCGAGGGCGCTACCGCTACCGCTACCGCTACCGCTACCGCTACCGCTACCGCTACCGCTACCGCTACCGCTACCGCTACCGCTACCGGCGTCCCAGATCCGGGCCGTACGGTCGCGCGAGCCGGTAGCTAGCCGGCGACTATCCGGTGACCATGCCACACCCCACACCTGATCGTCGTGACCGTGCAGCACGGCAAGCTCGCTGCCGTTATCGGCATCCCACATTCGGACGGTGCAGTCGCGGGAGGTAGTGGCTAGCCGCTGACTGTCCGACGACCACGCCACCCCCCACACCTCATCCTCGTGACCACGCAGCACCGTGAGCTCGTGGCCGCTATTGGCGTCCCAGATCCGGGCCGTCTCGTCGCCCGACGCGGTGGCCAGCCGATGCCCGTCCGGCGACCATGCCACCTGCCGAACCCAATCGTCGTGGCCGTACAACGCCGCCAGCTCGATATTGCCGTGCGTATCCCAGATCCGGGCAGTCCGGTCGTTCGACGCCGTAGCCAGCTGCTGGCCATCCGGTGACCACGCCACCCCTCGAACCTGATCTTCATGGCCGCGCAGTGACAGGAGCTCACCGCCGTTGCTGACGTTCCAGATCCGGGCAGTCCGGTCATTCGACGCGGTAGCCAGCTGCTGGCCATCCGGTGACCACGCCACCCCCCACACCGCATCATCATGGCCGCGCAGCTCGGCAAGCTCGTTTCCGCTGTGCGCATCCCAGATCCGGGTGGTCCGGTCCTGTGACCCAGTGGCGAGTTGCTGACCATCCGGTGACCACGCCACTACCTGGACCCAACGACTGTGACCGCGCAATGTCGCGAGCTCACTGCCGTTGCTGGCGTCCCAGATCCGGGCAGTCCTATCGTGCGATCCGGTGGCTAACCGGCTCCCGTCGGGTGACCATGCCACGGCCCGAATCTCATTCTTGTGGCCACGGAGCGCGATAAGTTCGGTGCCGTTGGTGGCGTCCCAGATCCGAGCGGTGGAGTCACGTGAGACGGTGGCCAGATGACGCCCGTTGGGTGACCACGACACCCCCCACGCTTCATCATCGTGTCCACGCAACACAGTGAGCTCGGAACCGTTGGCGATATCCCAGATCCGGGCTGTGTGGTCGCGTGAGACGGTGGCCAGCCGCTGACCATCTGGTGACCACGCCACACCCCGAACCCAATCGTGGTGGCCGTGCAGTATCGCGAGCTCACTGCCGTTGCCGGCGTCCCAGATCCGAGCTGTCCGGTCGTCTGAGGCAGTGGCCAGCCGGCTCCCGTCCGGTGACCAGGCCACTCCCAGTACGTTGTCCTCGTGTCCGCGGAGCACTGCGCGTAATTGGGATACCACCAATGCGGTGGTCAGTGCCCGGCGAGCAAGGGCTGTGGAAGCGCATTCTTCGAAGGCGGCGAGGGCGAGTAGCAGGCTGTAGTCGGGGTCGCGGTCCACAGCGGCGAGTGCCTGGCGGGCGACGGTCTCCGACAGGCGCTGCATGGTGGCCTGGTCGGCTTGGCTGGAGCAGCGCAGGAACTCCTCTACCAGGTAAAGACCTGCTAGCACCGCACCGTCCGAGGCGGCCCAGCGTTGGGCGGTCTTGAGGCGTTCGTCGCGGAGCAGATAAGCGTCTTGCCGGCCGGAGCTCTTCCAGTCCTTGGCCCACCGCTCCAGGTCCGCGCGCTGGCGAAGCTGCTCAGTGGATTCCTCGATGGCTTGCCGGAGCGGTGCCCAGGAGCGGAACAGCGCCTCGTGTGCCACTTCGAGGATGGCGTCGTCGTCGTTGCCGTCGCTGGTCAGCAGACGTGCGGCAATGAACGCCTCCACGACCCGCCACTGCGCCTTGGTCAGGGCGCCGCGCTGCACCCGGCGGCGGGTCGGTTCGTTCTCGCCGATCGTGACGAACTTCAGCAGCGTCGCCAGCACCAGTCCGTCAGCGCCTCCGAGCTCAGCGGTGACTTTGTCCGCCTGCCGGGTCAGTACCCCGGTGACGCCGCCGATGCGCTGGTAGGCATCGGCGGTGAGCGGCTTTCCTGGCCCGGCGGCAAGGCACAGTTCTTGCAAGGCGTAGGCCAGCAGCGGCAGCGCATCACCGCCGCCGGCGTCGGCGGCCATCCGCTGGGGCAGGGTCGGCGGGTCGAAGCTCAGCCCGGCCTGGGCAGCCGGCTGCTCGATCACCTGGATCAGCGCCGTGTGCCCCAGCGTTCCTACCGCGACCGGATCACGGAACAGCCGGGCCTGGCCGGTGCCCAGAAACGCGGTGAGGAACTCCGACCTCATGATCATGATGATCCATAGCTGTGGGTCGGTCTCCAGGGCATCGGCCAGCAGGTCGAGGAAGGCGTCGCGCTCGGACTTTCCGGAGAGAGTGAGCAGCTCCTCGGCTTGATCGACGATTACTAAAACCGGGGCGCTCGGACGGCGACGTTGAGTGCGAAGCTCGTCCGCGAAGCCAGCCGATGGCAGATCGTGGCTGGGATGCCCCGTGCTTGCCGCCGCGAGGTTCCGGGCGAGGTTGCGACGTGGATGGTCTCCCGGGATGAGAGGCGCCACGATGATCCAGCCGCCGCGACGCTGTCGCAGCCGCGGCACCACTCCCGCCTGTACCAGCGACGACTTCCCGGCGCCCGAGGGGCCGACCACCGCGATAAG
>JBOHFW010000305.1:0-15194 GCA_050699835.1 Pseudonocardiaceae bacterium
CGACCCGACCACGGCTGGCTCGTCGGCACCGGGGACGGCAGCGTCAAGAGCTGGCGGGCCGCCGGTGCCGCACTGGTCCGCGCCCGCGCGGCGCGGGTCGAGAGCGATGGACCGGCCGGGCGAAACGGCGATGCCCCGGCGGTGCGCGCCATGCAGGTGCACCTGCCGCCGGGCACGATGACCCATCACGTGGCGGCTCTGACCCTCGGCTGCGTAGTGGGCTCGCACCGTTACCGCATCAGCAATGTCGATCACCCGCTGCGGCCGGCAACCGTCACGCTCATCGCGCCACCAGGACAGCAGCCGCAGCCACTCGTCGAGGCGGTCGCCAGGGCACAGGTGCTCGGGCGGGCGACCGGGTTGGCCCGGGACCTCGCCAACACGCCGAGCGGGCCCAAGGACCCCGCCTGGTTGGCCAGCACCGCTGCCCGGCTGGCCGCCACCGTGCCCGGCCTGCGGGCCACCGTGCGCGAGGAGCAGTGGCTGGCCGAGCACGGCTTCGGGGGAGTACTGGCGGTCGGCGGCGGCTCGGCCCGCCCGCCGCGGCTGCTTGAGCTCGTCTGGCATCCACCCGGGGCGAGCGCCGATCGTCACCTGGTGCTGGTCGGCAAGGGCATCACCTTCGACACCGGCGGGATCTCGATCAAACCGGCTGATGGTATGCACCTGATGCGCACCGACATGTCCGGAGGTGCCGCAGTGATCGCCGCGCTGCTGGCCCTAGGCCAGCTGCAGGTGCCGTTTCGAGTGACGGGGCTGGTGCCCTGCGCGGAGAACCACGTGTCCGGATCGGCGTATCGCCCGGGCGATGTGGTGCGGCAGGTGGGAGGTGCCACCACCGAGGTGACCAACACCGATGCCGAGGGCCGGCTGGTACTGGCCGATGCATTGGCCTACGCGGTGCAGACGCTGGCGCCCACCACGGTGGTCGATGTTGCGACGCTGACCGGGGCGATGAAGGTGTCGCTGGGCCTGCGTACCGGCGGGCTGTTCGCCACCGAGCCGGCGCTTGCCGAGCGCATCCAAGCCGCCGGGGAGGCAGCCGGTGAGGCCTGGTGGCCGATGCCGCTGCTCGACGATCACGCCGCCGAGGTCCGCTCCGAGATCGCTGATTTGCGGCAGTGCCCGCCCGGACCAGCGGGTATCACTGCGGCGTTGTTCCTGCGGGAGTTCACCGCGGGACTGCCCTGGGCACATCTGGACATCGCCGGTCCGGCTCGTGCCGAGTCCAGTTATGACGAGGTGAACCCGGGTGGCACCGGATTCGCCACCCGGACCCTGATCGAATTGGCCTGCTCGTTCACCGGCTAGGCCCTCGCGCCGACGCCGGCTCGCTATGTCGGGGTCAGGAGGATCAGGAGAGGAGTTGGTGGTAGAGGTGCAGGGTGCGGTCGGCGACTGCGGACCAGGAGAACTCGGTGATGGCGCGTTTGCGGCCGGCTTGGCCCATCGCGGCGACCCGGTCCGGGTCGGCCAGCAGTTCGTTGACGCGGTGCGCCAGGCCCAGCTGGAACGCCTCGGGGTCGTGCTCGTCGTAGGGCACCAGCAGGCCGGTGACGCCGTCGTCGACGACCTCTGGGATCCCGCCGACGGCGGAGGCGACTACCGCGGTACTGCAGGCCATCGCCTCAAGATTGACGATGCCCAGCGGCTCGTAGACCGAGGGGCAGATGAACACGGTGGCCGCCGAGAGCACCTGGCGGATGTCCTCGATGGGCAGCATGTCCGGCACCCAGATCACCCCAGGCCGGGCCGAGGAGAGCTTCGCCACCGCCGCGCGAGCTTCGGCTTCGATCTCCGAGGTGTCCGGCGCGCCCGCGCACAGCAGCAACTGGACGCCATGGTCGATGAGGTGGGCCGCCGCCAGCAGGTGGCCGACTCCCTTCTGCCGGGTGATCCGCCCCACGAACGCCACGATCGGCCGCGATAGGTCAACCCCGAACCGGCGAAGTGCGTCGGTGTCCGCGACCGGGCGGTAGGTGTCGGCGTCGATGCCGTTGCGCACCACGTGCACCCGTTCCGGGTGCACGGTGGGGTAGCAGTCCAACACATCGGCGCGCATGCCGTCGCTGACCGCAATGATCGCGTCGGCGTGCTCGTAGGCGGTGCGTTCCACCCACGAGGACACCCGGTAGCCACCGCCGAGTTGCTCGGCTTTCCACGGCCGACGCGGCTCCAGTGAATGTGCGGTGATCACGTGCGGCACCCCGTGCAGGGTTCGGGCCAGGTGACCTCCCATGTTGGCGTACCAGGTATGCGAGTGCACCAGGTCCACGCTGCCCAGCCCGTCGACCATCGCCAGGTTCACCGACAAGGTCTGCAGCGCCTGGTTGGCCGCGGCGAGTCCGGACGCGACGGCGTGGTTGTGCGCGTCGGGCCGGGAGGAACCGAAGCAGTGCACCTCGACCTCGCACCGCTTCCGCAGCTCGGGTACCAGATGGCCGACGTGCACCCCGGCACCGCCGTACACCTCAGGTGGGTACTCCCGGGTCAGCACTGCGATACGCACGCCGAGTCACGCTAGCCCTTCCTGTTGCCGACGGTCACTCGTGGTGCCTTCACCAGGTCTAATCCATGAATTTTCGATGATCAGGGGTGGGGTTCACGTGGCTCTGCGGTGCAAGCGGCGCTAGGGTGACCAATCGTGAAGGAACAGCCGCACGTGCTGGGCATCGTTCTTGCCGGCGGTGAAGGAAAGCGGTTGTGGCCACTGACCGCGGACCGAGCCAAACCCGCCGTGCCGTTCGGTGGTAACTATCGGCTGATCGACTTCGTGCTCTCCAATCTGGTCAACGCCAGTTATATCCGGATCTGCGTGCTGACCCAATACAAGTCGCACTCCCTGGACCGGCACATCACCACGACGTGGCGGTTATCGTCGATGCTGGGCCAGTACATCACCCCGGTGCCCGCGCAGCAGCGCCTGGGCCCGCGGTGGTACACCGGCAGCGCGGACGCGATTTTCCAATCGCTCAACCTGGTGTATGACGAGGCGCCCGAATACATCGTCGTCTTCGGTGCCGATCATGTGTACCGGATGGATCCCTCACAGATGCTGGAGCAGCACATTGCCACCGGCGCGGGCGTGACCGTCGCCGGCATCCGGGTGCTGCGCGAGCAGGGCAGCTCCTTCGGATGCATCGGGGCTGACGCCTCCGGGCGGATCACCGAGTTCCTCGAGAAGCCGAGCAGGCCACCGGGTACGCCGGACGATCCCGACGTGGCGTTCGCCTCGATGGGCAACTACATATTCACTACCAAGGTGCTGGTCTCCGCGCTGCGTGCCGACGGCGCCAACCAGGATTCCGATCACGACATGGGGGGCGACGTGATCCCGATGCTGGTGGATGCCGGGGAAGCGGCGGTGTACGACTTCGCCGACAACGTGGTGCCCGGCGCCACCGATCGGGACCGCGGCTACTGGCGCGACGTCGGCACCCTGGACACTTACTACGACGCGCACATGGATCTCGTGTCGGTGCATCCGCTGTTCAACCTGTACAACCAGGCGTGGCCGATCCGCACCGCGATGCCCCCGCTGCCGCCCGCGAAGTTCGTGCAGGGCGGCACGGCCCAGGAGTCGATCGTGGGTGCGGGCTCGATTGTCTCGGCGGCGCACGTGACCAACTCGGTGCTCTCCAGCGACGTCGTGGTCGAGGCCGGTGCCCAGGTCGACGGCAGCGTGGTGATGCCCGGCGTCCGGGTGGGCAAAGGAGCCGTGGTGCGCCGGGCGATCCTGGACAAGAACGTGGTGATCCCCGATGGCGCCCAGGTCGGGGTGGACCGTGACTTGGACCGGGAGCGTTACACGGTCAGCGGCGGTGATGTCGTCGTGCTGGGTAAGGGAGCCCATGCGGAGTAAGCCAGTGCCTTGGTGGGCGGTGCTGTCCTCAGCCTGTGCGCCGGTGCTGCTGATTGGTGGCTGGCAACTCGCCGCGGCCCGGCAGCCGGGTGGTTTCGACCCGGTGCGCCAGACGATCAGCGCGCTGGCCGCTCGCGGCGCGACCGATTCGTGGATCATGACCACGGCCCTGGTGGGGGTCGGTGTGTGCCACACGATCACGGCCGCCGGGCTTGCGCCGGCGGCGGTTGCGGGTCGTCTGCTGCTCGGCACCGGCGGGGCTGCCACCGTGGTGCTGGCCGTGTTCCCACTGCCGGTTACCGGCGAGTCGCAGGTACACGTGGTCGCCGCAGCAGTCGCCTTCACCACGCTGTCGGTGTGGCCCGCGCCGGCGTGGCGGCGCGGGGGTAAGCCTGGACGTGGTGTGTCGGTGGTCGCCGCCTGCGGGCTGCTTGTGCTGTTCGGCTGGTTCGGGATCGAGTACGTCAGCGAGGGTCCGCGGATCGGTCTATCTGAGCGAGTCCTCGCCGGAGCCCAGGCGCTGTGGCCACTCGCCGCCGTGCTGCTCGCGCGCCGGAAGGTCGCACCACTCACGTGGGATGGGGGAGATCGGATATGACAGCCCTCGATGGGGCACCCGACCGGTGGCCGACCAGCTCGCTCACCGAGGCGATCGTCGGTTACTACGACCAGACCTGGCTCGACTATCGGGTGTTGTGGCTCAACCCGGACAACCTGGCGGTGCACTTCGGCTATACCGACGAGAGCACTCGCAGCCATACCGATGCCCTCAAAAACATGAATCGGGTGCTCGCAGATAGGGTGCAGATCCAGCCCGGCGAGCGTGTCCTGGACGCGGGCTGCGGGGTCGGCGGAAGCAGCTTGTGGCTGGCCAAGGAACGCGGTGCTGAGGTCGTCGGAATCACGTTGGCGGCGGGGCAGGTCGCGAAGGCCCGCCGCTACGCCGCCCGGCGCAGGCTGGCCAACCGGGTGCATTTCGAGGTGGCCGATTTCACCTCGACGTCATTCCCGGATGCGAGTTTTGACGTCGTATGGGCGGTGGAGAGCCTGTGCCACGCACCCCACAAGGCCGACTTCTATCAGGAGGCAGCTCGGCTGCTGCGCCCCGGCGGGCGGGTGGTCGTCGCCGATTTCGTCAGGGCCGGGCGCCCGCTGGATTCCACCGGTGAGCGGCTGGTGCACGAGTGGCTCACCGGCTGGGCTGTACCTGACATTGACACCCCCGGCGAACATACCGAGCACCTGGCAGTGGCCGGCTTCGTCGAGACCCGGCTCGACGACGTAACCGTGCACACCCGCCCGTCGCTGCGCCGGTTGTATCGCATGGCGTACTGGACCTACCCACTGGCCGTGCTCGGTCACAACAAGGGAATCCGCTCCGACGTCCAGCACGGCAACGTGGTCGCTTCGATACGCCAGTACGAAGCGCTGCGCCACGGCGCCTGGTTCTACAGCATCCTCTCCGCCACCAAACCCCACTGAGTCTGACCTCCGACCCGACGATCTCGTGCGCCACCCCCTGGACCCTCAAACAGTCCGATATGTCTCCATATCGGGATGGGTGCGGAGCGCGAGGAGGAGGCCGTCGCCTAGGGGGAGCATCAAGGGGGTGAGGGTGTCGTCGTTGCGTACCATGGTGCCGAGGGTGCGCAGCGCAGTCGAGGACGGGTCTCGGTGGGTCAGGTCAGCCACCCGGCCGCTCCATAACGCGTTGTCGAACGCGATCACTCCACCGGGGCGCAGCAACCGCACGCCAGCCTCCAGGTAACGCGGGTATTCGGGCTTTGCGGCGTCGACGAACACCAGGTCATACCCACCGTCGGTGAGCCGGGGTAGAACGTCCAGGGCTTGCCCCATGATCAGCCGGTAGCGAGACGGCGGGAACCCGGCCTCGGTGAACGCCTGCCGGGCGGCGCGCTGGTGCTCGGGTTCGACATCGATAGAGGTGAGCGCCCCGTCGGGGGCCATTCCGCGCAGCAGGCACAGCCCGCTGGCTCCCGCGCCGGTGCCGACCTCGACCACGGCACGGGCCGCGAGCGCGCCGGCCAGGAACCGCAGCGCGGCGCCGCTGCCTGGCTCGACCGGGGTGCAACCCAACTCCTGCCCCCGCTCGCGCGCCGCGGTCAGTATCCCGTCCTCGGCGATGAAGCTCGCCACGTAGTCACGCACTGCGCTGCCGGTAGATCTCACGCAGCGCAGCGTAGCGCCGCTTCCTGCACCGTCTGGGCGACGCCGCGCCGGAGCAGCAGACCGCCGAGCGGATACCGGATCCGAAAGACCCACTCTCAGGATCTTCTTAACCGGCCCTTACCCAGGACACACGCTGACACGTCATGATGGGATCCGCTGGGGAGTCCGGCTGGCGAACCCCCCGTGAAACATCGACAGCCGCTCCAGCGTTGCACCAACCGTTCGACCGTAAGTCACCAACCGCTCTGTCAGTCACCCGGAGGTGGGAGAACCCAGCCGATGGCCACCCAGACCCGTTTTCGCGCCCCTACCGCTCCCCAGCCGGCCGTTCCCCTCGTCCCAGCTGACGTCGAGGACACCCCAGCAGCTCAGGCATGGGTGCCGCCGTCATGGGATCACGTGGTGCGGGAGCACGCCGACCGGGTTTACCGGCTGGCTTACCGCCTCTCGGGCAATCCGCACGACGCCGAGGACCTCACCCAGGAGACGTTCATCCGGGTGTTCCGCAGTCTGGGCTCCTATAAGCCGGGCACGTTCGAGGGTTGGCTGCACCGGATCACCACCAATCTGTTCCTGGACATGGTGCGTCGACGGGCCCGGTTGCGGATGGAGGGTCTGCCTGAGGACACCGATAGGCTCGCCGGCGGTGGGCTCAGCCCGGAGCAGGTGTACGCCGCCACCCACCTCGATCCGGATCTCCAGCAGGCATTGGATGACCTCGCTCCGGAATTCCGCGCGGCTGTCGTACTCTGTGATGTAGAGGGTCTGTCCTACGAGGAGATCGGCGCCACGCTCGGGGTCAAGCTCGGGACGGTGCGCAGCCGGATTCACCGCGGCAGGCAGGCACTCAAGGCAGCGCTCGAAAGGCGGCGCGCGTACGCTGAGTGAGGAAATTGGATGACGGAGCTGCGCGGCCACCCCTTCTCCGATCTGCTAGCTGGCCTCAACGCGGGACAACACCTGGCTGTGGACGCGGTGGTGGCTTTTGCCGATGGAGAGCTTGCCCCGGCTGCCCATGACCGTGCTGCTGCACACCTGACCGGCTGCCGGTCCTGTGCGGCGGAGATCGCGGCGCAACGTCAGGCCCGCAGTGTGGTGCGTTCGGCGCAGTGCCCCCCGGTCCCAGCTGACTTGCTTGCCGCGTTGCGTGACATCCCGCGCACCGCCGATCTGCCCGACCCTCCCGCAGGGCTCGCGGTAGCCATGGATGGCACCCTCCTCGAGGTTGCTGACCCGGACCAGGTGCCGAGCGGGCCGCTGGGCGGAAGCCCGCGCTGGGGTACTGGACCCTCCGTACTCGGTCGTTGGCTCGGCCGGTAACAGCGCTACGCACATTTCACCGGGTCGTAGTCAGACTGACTGATCGCTAGCGCGCAACGTGACTCAGGAGACCATGGCCCCGCCGCCGGATCACGACTCCGACCATCCCTTCATGCCGGAAGGGCCATCGGGGCAGCCGCAGTTCGTCTCGACACCGGTCCCGCGGCCAGCGGTCGATCCAGCTGCCACACAGGCGTTCGGTCGGCCGCTTGGCGTGCCCGGGTCCTTTGCCGATCAATCGGGTGAGACCAAGAGGGTGTGGGTTACCGCTCCGGCGCCCCCGGAGGCGCTGGCGGCTGCGTTTGGTAGGCCGTCGGACTCCGCTGAGCACCTGCAGCGTCCGCCCGGGAGCAACGGCACTCGCCCGTTAGGCGAATCAGACAGCCAGGACGCGTTCTGGCCGCGGGGTGCCGCGCGAGACCCGTGGCGTGATCCCGATGCGGCGGCCACGCTCGGTGCCCCGGCGGTGCTGCGGGGCCGCGCTGAGGCCGACGAATCGCCGCGCCCGGGAGCCCGACTGAGTCTGGCGGAGGTACTGTTCGGTGGGCTACTGAGCAACCGAGCGCTGGCTGTGCTGACCGCAGTGGTGTTGTTGGTCGGGGGAGTGGGTGGGCTCGTCGGCCGGCTCACCGCGGAGGTCGGCACTCTGTTGAACGATCCGGGTGCGACGCTGGCGCAGGCGCAGCCGACGATCCAACGCCCGGCCGGCTCGGTGGCGGCGGTGGCCGGCCGGGTGCTGCCGGCAGTGGCGTCCTTGGAGTTCCGGGTGGGCGACCAGGGTGGGTTCGGCTCGGCGGTGGTGATCGATTCCCACGGCTACCTGTTGACCAACAACCACCTGGTCGCCCCGGCGGCGAGCATCCCGCAGGCCACCCTGGAAGCGGTGTTTAGCGACGGCACCCGGCTACCGGCGCGGATCGTGGGACGGGATCCCAAGACCGACCTCGCCGTGGTCAAGGTGGAGGTCGCCAACCCCACGGTGGCGCAGCTGGGCAGTTCATCGGCCCTGAAACAGGGGGACCCGGTCATCGCGATCGGTTCCCCGCTCGGCCTCGCTGGCACGGTGACAAGCGGCATTGTCAGTGCGGTCGACCGGCCGGTGCGGCTGGAAGGCGACGGTAGTCAGGGCAACGCAGTGATCGACGCGATCCAGACCGATGCGGCGATCAACCCTGGCAACTCTGGCGGGGCCCTGGTGGATGCTGCCGGCGCGGTGGTAGGCATCAACACCGCTATTCGCACGCTGAGCGCCAGCGAGGGTGGGGGCTCCATCGGGCTCGGCTTCGCCATCCCGATCGACACGGCCCGCATGATCGCGCAGGAACTGATCCGCACCGGGCATTACCAGCACGCCGAGCTGGGTATCAACGCCGCTTCAGTGACCGATGGCCGCTCCGACGGTGCCCGGGTGCAGAACGTCCAACAGGGCAGCGCAGCCGCTGAAGCCGGCATCCTGGAGAACGATGTGATCATCAAGGTCGGTGACCGGATCATCGGCAGCGCCGACGCGCTGACCGTCGCCGTCCGCGAGCGAGCCATCGGCGAACGGGTGCCCGTCTCCCTGGTTCGCGACGGCCGAGCCCTCGTGGTAACCGTCACGCTGAAATCTGACTGATCTCGCGGCCAATCGGCGTACCGCTGGTCTCTTGGCTAGGCTGGGATGGCTGGCTGGGCTGGCGAGGAGAGGTGCGTGCGAATGTTCAACATCGGCTGGGGGGAGTTTCTGATCCTCGTCATCGGCGGGTTGTTGATCCTTGGTCCGGAACGCCTGCCGGCGGCGGCGTCCTGGTTGGCCCGCACCCTGCGCCAGATCCGGGAGTACGCCCAAGGGGCTCGCGAGCAGCTGCGCTCGGAGGTTGGCCCGGCGTTCGACGAGTTCCGGGAGCCGATGGAGGAACTGCGTGGGCTACGCGGCTTCAGCCGGCGAGGGTTCAACCCGCGCAGCGCGCTCACCCGGCAGCTGTTCGACGATTTCGACCGGGACCCGTTCGACGATGTGTTCAAGCCGAACGGCTACGCCGCGTCGACGGGATGGGGAATCCCGGTTCACCGGCCGCTACAGCCGGGTGAGCGCGCCCCGTTCGACCCCGACGCAACCTGACCGGCACAGCAGCTACCCGCGATTGTTCTCCACGGCCGCCAAGACGACGTACCACGGGTACCGCACCAGGTATTTCGAGCGCTCGTGGCGCACATGCGGTTCGTAGCTCTCCGGCCTGAGTAGGACGATCACCCCAGCTTGCCGTAGCTCCTTGACGCTGCGGCCGAAGGCCGGGCGTGCCGCTTGTGCTGAGTTGCGAAACGGCAGAGCCGCCAGGGGTAAACCAAGCCCGATAGCTTCATTGAGCAGTCCGAGCGCCAAGGTATCAGCGGCGCGTACGGCATCGACATCCCGCACGACGGCCTTGAGCTCGGCCTCGACCAACACCGTTCTTCCTAGACTCACACGACCTGCTGCGCGGTGCGGCGCACGAACCTAAGGAAACCCCGGTGCAATGCGCCATGCGGTGATCCGGCGAGTCGATACATGGGCGAGGCATGTCCTCGTGCGTTTCCCCGAGCGTAGAAACCAACATCATGTTGTCCAGTGCGCACGTGTCTGCGGGTTCGGAACTGTCAGGGCCAGATGTCACTATCGCTTGGGTGACGATCACGAGCAATGCTTGAAACCTGTGGATCGGCCGGGAGGGGGCGTACCTTCCCGGTGATCGAGTAGAGGTCTTAAGCAAGGTCGACGTTGGCGCGTCGGTCGGGAAGGCACGCTCATGTTTACCGTAGTCCCTGGTAGCGGCTCGAACGACGAGAGCGTGGCCGCGGTGGGGTTGTTGATCGATGAGGTTGTGCGGGAGGGTGCCCGGCGGATGCTGGTGTCGGGGGCTGTCGGCGGCGACGATCACCAGGCTTACCGAGGGTTGGAAGGCCGAGCAGCGCGCGTTTTCCGAGCGTGATCTGTCCGAGGTGGATGACGTGTACCTGTGGGTCGACGGTATCCATGTCAACATTCGTCTTGACGAGCACAAACTGTGCCTGCTGGTGATGCTTGGTGCGTGCCGATGGGCGCAAGGAGCTCGTCGCTCTGAGTGATGGTTACCGTGAGTCCACCGAGTCCTGGGCCGATCTGCTGCGCGATTGTCATCGGCGGGGGATGCGTGCCCCGGTCCTGGCCCTCGGCGATGGCGCGCTGGGGTTTTGGGGTGCGCTGCGCGAGGTGTTCCCCCAGACCCGCCAGCAGCGTTGCTGGTGTCACA
This sequence comes from Pseudonocardiaceae bacterium, assembly GCA_050699835.1. Lineage (GTDB taxonomy): Bacteria > Actinomycetota > Actinomycetes > Mycobacteriales > Pseudonocardiaceae. The sequence continues at coordinate 10,621 of JBOHFW010000305.1, forward strand.
AAACCGCGAACGTGCTCTCCGCGCTGCCGAAATCAGCACATCCGGGCGCGAAGAAGGCCCTCGCCGAAATCTGGAATGCCGAAGACCGCGACCATGCCCTCGCGGCGGCGAAGGCGTTCGACGCGGCCTATGGCGCGAAATTCCCCAAGGCGATCGCCAAGATCACCGACGACCTCGACGAGCTGCTGGCGTTTTACGACTACCCCGCCGAACACTGGATCCATCTCCGCACGACAAACCCCATTGAGTCCACCTTCGCCACCGTGCGGCACCGAACGAAGATCACCAAGGGTCCCGGGTCCCGCGCCGCCGGACTGGCCATGGCCTTCAAGCTCATCGAGTCAGCCCAGACCCGCTGGCGCGCGGTCAACGCACCCCACCTCCTCGCCCTCGTCCGTGCCGGCGCGAGGTTCCTCAGCGGCCAACTTGTCGAACGACCCGACGAACACGCTCCACTATCAGCAGCCTAAAAAATCTTGATCCACAGGTCTTGACAATTGCTCTGACGATCACTCAGTGGTACCTGATCGAGGAGGGGGTTCGGATGCGGGACCTGAGATTTGTCTGGCTCGAGATCACTGCGAGATGCCAGCTCGCCTGTACCCACTGCTATGCCGAGTCTGGACCGGCTGGCAGTGACGGAGCGATGTTGCTGGGTGACTGGTGCCAGGTGATCGATGAGGTCGCGCAGCTCGGTGCACGGATGGTGCAGTTCATTGGTGGTGAGCCGACTCTGTACCGGCGGTTGCCCGATCTGGTACGTCGCGCGCGAGGTCAAGGGTTAGAGGTGGAGGTGTTCAGTAATCTTGTGCGCGTGTCATCGGAGCTGTGGGAGGTGTTTGCCCAGCGTGGGGTGCGCCTGGCCACGAGCTACTACACCGATGATGCTGCTGAGCACGAGGCGATCACCCTGGGCAGGGGAAATCATGCCCGGACCAAAGCTAACATCATCGAGGCGCTACGCCGCTCCATTCCGTTACGGGTCGGCCTGGTCGGAGTGCAAGATGGGCAACGGGTTGAGCAAGCCCGCGCTGAGTTGGAAGCTTTCGGCGTGACTGACATCGGTACGGATCATCTTCGACAGGTCGGTCGCGGAGTCCGGCAAGGCCAGCCGAGTATCGATCAGCTCTGCGGGCATTGCGCCCAAGGGAAGGTCGCGGTGTCGCCGAATGGTGATGTGTGGCCGTGTGTGTTCGCGAGCTGGATGCCAGTGGGCAATGTCCGGAATAGAACGCTGGCCGAGATCCTTACCAGTCCAGAAATGGCTTCCGCGACCGCTACGCTGGTTGATCATTTTCGGGCGCCGGAGCTGCCGTGTGTGCCGAAGATGTGCGATCCGCAGTGCGGTCCCAGCTGTGGGCCGGCGTGTATTCCGTCGTGCTGGCCACACGGCACGGGTCCGTGTAGACCGAATGGCGGGTGTGTGCCCAATTACGGCACCTGCGGTCCTGATGATGAAGACGAAAACGACGACTAGGAGTCTGGTGTTCGTTCGCCGCGCCTATGTACCGGATGCCTTGCAGCCCAGTAACTACCACACTTGGCCTTTTACGGTGCCGTGTGTCGCTGAGTTGGCGGCGCGTGGCCTCGAATTCACGCGCCCCGTCACGTTCCTGGTCGGCGACAACGGCTCGGGAAAGTCCACCCTTGTGGAGGCCATCGCGGAAGGGTTCAATCTGGATTCCCACGGTGGGCGTGCTGCGGCCAAGACCGGCCGTCCCAACCCCGGGAAAACCGCGCTCGGCGCGGTGCTGCGGCTGGAGACGACCGCCACAGGTGCGCGGATGCTCGCCGGACCTCGGCTGAAGAAAAAGGGGTTCTTTCTCCGGGCCGAGACTGCGTTCAGCATGACCGAGAATCTGGGTGGTGTCCCCGGCTATTGGACGGACAACACCGCCGAGATGAGTCACGGCGAAGGCTTTCTCACCGTGTTTGGTTCGATGTTCCGCGATCCGGGCTTCTATGTGATGGACGAACCGGAGGCCGCACTGTCCTTCACATCCTGCCTCGAACTCGTCGCTCTGATGCATCAGCTGGGTTCTTCCGGTGCCCAGGTCGTGTGCGCCACCCACTCACCAATCCTGGCCGCCACTCCCGGCGCCGAGATCATCGAGCTGGGCGAGCATGGTCTTCGCAGCGTCGACTGGGCCGAGCTTGAGCTCGTTGACCACTGGCGGCGCTACCTCGCGCACCCTTCGGCTTACCTACGGCATATCACGGATTTATGACTCATCCCACCCTCGCCCCGGAACCTGAAACCGACGCGGACGCAACATTTCGCAATTGGATGCGGCTCAACCTTGCGCGCGCCGCCGAGCAGTTTGGGCTGTCCGTGACCGGAGCACCTGTCTTCGGTTGGCGACTCCGCTCAATCGGCGCGGTCGCCGATGGCCCGAACGGGCCTCGTTGGCTGCGGGTCGTCTCCGAACAGCCGCAGTGGGCCACCGGAGATTTCTGGACCGGTAACCAGGACGCCAACACCCTCACCGGCATACCCAAGCCCGTTGTTCTCGCCAGCGCCGAGTGGGATGAGGCAGGGTGGAGGTCCCAGCGGGGGTAACCTGCTGCGGCCGCAGCTCGGGATTCTCGACTGGGAAATGTGGGGACAAGGCCCCGCCGCCACCGATGCTGCGACCTTGTATTTCCACAGCCTTCTCAGTCCCGCCGTATTTGGCAGGATACATAGCGAGTTCGCGGACATTCTCGACAGTCCGGACGGAATCACTGCACAACTATGGGTCGCGGCACGCTTGATGAAAAGAATAAAGAATTCGGGAGATTTTCCGGACCTGGAAACTCCCCTCCGTCGGCATGTTGAAGCGCTTGCCTTCTGATGCTGTGGTCTTCGTTGCACTGTCGCAAATTCCAGCGCTTGCAGGTGCGCTGCCTGAGGTCCAAAAGAGAGTCATATCATGCCAGCAGTGCGCGCTCCGAGCGGTCGGATTACGATCGAACTTAGTCAGTAACCCGATTGGTTGTGCGACTTGCTGGCGCATTATTCCTCGGCGAGTTTGCGACGGCGTATCGCCCATTCTGAATCTCGCCATGTTTCTGGCATCCATCTGCTGCGCAAGGCCTATGACGAGGCACCGGACACGTCCCGGTTCGACCTGTTCACGCGGTCCGCGGTCGTGGATCTGGCCCACCACGGTGCCACCACGATCCGGCAGGACGCCCGCGAACTCGCCACCCTGCTAGGCGTGCCAGCCTGCGCGGGGACAAACCGTACCCAGCGACGCCGGGGATTGTCGTATACCCCTGAATTGCGTGAATCGTTATCTCGGTTTCGGGTGCGGGCTACGCGGCGCCCCGCCGCCCAGATGTTCAATCCCAACGTCCATCCATGGATACACCTGATGAACCATGCGTTTTCCGCTGGGCGGATACGGCGTCCGTATAGGTCTCGGCGGTCAGGTCATGGTCACTGACCCCGAGATCCCGGAGCACGGACCGTACGATGTCCATGGCTGCGTCCAGGTCACCGGCTTCGGTCATGGTCTCCAATTCGATGAAGATCTGACCCTCGAGTTCGGGCACGGTAACCAGGCTCGCGAGCAGCTCGTGTCCCAGCGCGGTGAACCGGTAGTTCACGCAGTGCTTGTGGAACACGATGAATTCTTCCACGCCTAGTGCGGTGAGCACAGTGGCCAGCACGTCCGCGTCTTTGGCGGTCGTTTCGTGCTCCGGTTTAGCGCCGCTGGCCGCGTCCACGGGTGCTTCCTTGTACGTCAGGAGCACCCGATTCTGGCCGGTGTCGTCGGTGATAGTGCGCACCCGCAGCTCGCGCCCCTGCTCGGTCAGCCGGCGATCGGGGTAGTCGAAGTAGCGATCCGCATACGTGCACCCCTGCGCGGGGCCGCGTCGGTTGAGCGCGGCGCGCACGGCGTCGAGATCCCGGACAACGGCTTTGAGCTCGGCCTCGACCAACACCGTTGTTCCTGGACTCACACGACCTGCCGCGCGGTGCGGCGCAGTTCGTCAATGAATCTGCGGAAACCCCGGTACAGTGCGCCATGCGGTGATTCGGCGAGTCGGTACATGGGCGAGGTATGTCCTTCGTGTGTTTTCCCGAATGCGGAGACGAACATCGTGTTGTCCAGTGAGACCACCCGCCATGTGGGAAGCATCGAGTAGAGATGGCACTGCACCGTGCCCGTTTCTTTGGCGAGATCGCGCAACCGCTCGATGGACAAGCGAAGCCCACTGAGGAAACTGCCATAGCCTTCGCCGATCTCGGCTGCTCGCTGGCGTGCGGCTTCGCAATCCGGATCTAGCAGCAGCACGCGCACGGTCGGTGCGTTGGCCTGCACGCTGGCACGCAGTAGCGAATCGTTCAGGCCGAGGATGCCCAACCCACGGACGGCCAACACGTCGATCTCGTGCGCAGCTTTTGCGAGACCCCGCATGTCTGCCAGCGCGGCCGACTGCGACGGATAGACGGCGATCACCTCGGCTCGCCCGCTGGCGCTCAGATGATCGAGTCCTGCCGGGTGTCGCGGTGCCAGCCCGAGCAGCATCCGGGCATCGTCGGGCATGTCCAGACCGCCAGCAATCCGCTCAAACAGCTCCAACGT
>JBOHFW010000306.1:0-9826 GCA_050699835.1 Pseudonocardiaceae bacterium
ACGTAGATCGCCTCGGTCTGCGCGACGGCCGTAATCGGGCCTCCAACGGGGACTGGCGAACTGAGGATCGACCCCAGCGATGCGGCACGCAGGCCAGCGAAGGTACGCCGTCTTCCAGCAGTACGCGGTCTTGACGATCAGCTACGGTACCTGCCTGCCCTATGAGCAGTTGGATCGGTGATTCGCTTCGGGACCCCTCCCGGCTAAACTTCGGTATTCCTTGACCACCATGTTCGTGCGGGAACGGTCCAGGGTGGGTGGGCAATAATGGGCTACTACTTCGCTGGGTGGCAACGGGCCGATCGGTCTGGTCGGACGGCCACCATCGTGCGGAGAGCAGTGATCGCTCTGGGGATTTGCGCCCTCGCCGTCGGAGGATGCTCTGTGCCTGAACCGAGATCGGTGACGTCGCCAGCAGCACCCGCCCCTGAGGTCGTCATCCCGACCCCGCCGGTGGCCTTGTCCGCTGCGGAGTACCAGGACAAGCTCCGCAGCGCCAACGATGCGGTGGCGCCGATGCTTGGCCGCCTCACCCACTCCGGGATCACCTGAGGATGCCCGCACTGCGCTGGCAGAGGCGTCTGAGGCTGTCTCGCAGGCAGCGCAGCTGATGGATGTCAATCCGCCCGCGGAAATGCTGGCGATCCACCGCGACTTGCTTGCCGGGTTGCGGCAGCTCGCCACGGAGCTGTCCCGGTTCAGCGGTCAGGCGGCGTCGAGGGAGTTGTGTGCCGCGCCATCGGTCATCGCCACCGTCAGCAACGCACCGGGGATAAGCAGCCTGCGCTCGGTGCGCGATGCTCTCGGCTCGAGCCCGCACAGTGTCAAGTGGGGGGAGTTCCTCCCGGCCGCCACGCCGCTGCCGGACCGCCGGATGACCAATGGCCAGCTCGTCGACAGCCGGCGACGTAGCGGCAGTGGGCAGTTCGTGGTCGACAACGGCAGTGACCACGACGCCGTTGTCAAGCTGGTGCAAGGCGGCACGCCGATTGTGTCCGTTTATGTTGGGGAGCGGGCGAAGGCCACCGCGCGATAACGAGGAAGAGAAGGGGAACTGCCCTGCGCCGGGCTGTTTTCAAGGCCGATCGAGGTGTCCAGTGGGATGGTCTTGGCCGGTGGAGGGGTCGGAAAAGATGATGTGGGTACCGGGGTCGGCTTGGTTGAGTGCCCAGAGGCCGATCGCGTCGGCAGCGGTGAAGATCACCGCAAGCAGGATCGCGATGATGAGCCGGCGCTTGCGTTGGCGGCGCCTCCACCCGGCGATGACTCGGCGGCAGGAGCTGGGATCAGGACGGATCTCGGTGGCGAGCGCATCGAAGGCGTCGCGTAGCCGCTCCTCAGTGTTACCCGTGTCGGTGGTCATCTGAGCGCCCCCAAAGACTTTCTCAGTTTCACTATGGCGCGCCGGTTGTGTGTCCTGACGGTTTTTTCTTGTATGCCAAGTTCCTGTGCGATCTCTGTTATGGAAAGCTCATACCAGAACTGCAAAACGATGATGACGCACTGCTGATGGGACAGGGCAAGAACTGCATCGAACACCGCTCGTTGATCCTCGTTCAGTACCAGGTCGAACTCGACTTGCGTTGCTGTGAGATCCAACCCGAGTAGCCTGACCAGGTCTCGTTGACGTTCGAGATTCCGAAACTGCTTACAGGTCAACCTGCGTACGACCGTGCGCATCCAGGGCAGCGCCTTATTGGTATGATGCAGGTGGTCCCAGTTGGTTAGAAGCTGGAGAAAGGCTTCGTCAGTGGTATCCACGGGATCGTCGGCGCCGCGCCCTCGCGCGAATTTGATGATCTCTGAGCGATGGTCCTTGAAGAGCGCGGCGACGGCTTCGTCTCGCTCCGATTTCGCACCCTCGCTAGACGGGTCGGTCATGTGACACTCGCTGGTGGTCTGGGCGGCTTCGGGTCCGCTGCGGCCGGGTCGAGTCCTTTGCCGCGGTCGTATTTTCGCAGCATTGGGGTGAGTGCCGCTGCCACCATAAGATTGATGGTGAGCGCGGTCACGGCGGCGTAGAGTTGGATTGGCCATCGGTCGGCGCCGGTGATCGCCACGTCGGAGAATCCGCCCGAGATCACCAGTATGGTTCCGATCACCATGCCGACCGCCCAGCCCGTGATCAGCGCGCGTCGGTGCAACCAGGTGCTGAATAACCCAAGAGCAACGGCGGGGAAGGTTTGCAAGATCCACACGCTGCCGAGGAGCTGGAGGTTGATGGCGTCCTGATCACGCAAGCCGAACACAAAGGCGAGCGCCCCCACCTTTGCAATCAACGAGACAAACCTGGCGATCTTCAACTGGTGTTTGGGGGTTGCGGTGGGGAAGAAATACTCCACATAGATATTTCGGACGAACAAACAGGAGACCGCGATCGACATGACCGCGGCTGGCACGAGTGCACCGACGGCCAGCGCGCCGAAGACCGTTCCGCTGAGGATGCTGGGCATCAGTTGGGTGATCAGCTGGGGAACGGCCTCTTCGGCCCGACCGGGTTGAACGGTGACACCAGCCGCAAGCGCGGCGATCCCGAGTAGCCCGAACAAGCCGAGGACCGCGGTCCACGCGGGCAGACCTATCGTTGACCGGCGCAGGGCATCCTCCCCACCGGCGGCGAACGTGGCCGTGAGCACATGGGGATACAGCGGCAGCGCTAACGCAGAGCCCAGCGCCAGGCTGGCGAATGTGCTGTATAGGGACGCATCGAGCAACATCCCGGTATTTGGAGCGCCAGACTGGAGCCTGCTCGCTGCCGTGTCAAAGATCGCGCCCGGTGGGCCGAGCTGGGTCAGGGCGGCCGCTACTGCACCCAGCGCCGCCCCGAAGATCAGTCCGACCTTGATCAGTGAGATGACGGTTGGGGCGCGCAGACCGCTGCGGTAGGTCGCCCCGGCGAGGACGGCGAACACCGCCACCAGGATGAGGTCGCCCGCGAATCCGCCAGGGTAGAGCCCACTGACGGTCAACACGGCACGAATGCCAAGCAGCTGCAATGCCAGGTAGGGCATTGTGCTGAGAATGCCCGTGAGCGCCACCGCGAGCGCCAGTCCGGGGGAGCGGTGACGGTGCCGCACGTAATCCGCGACGGTGATATGGCCATGTTTCCGGGCAGCCGACCAAAAGCGCGGTAACAGCACGAACAGTAATGGGCAGAGAATGATGGTGTATGGGAGCGCGAAGAATCCCAGCGCGCCCACGCCGTAGGCGAGACCGGGTACCGCGGCGAAGCTGTATGCGGTGTAGATCGTTCCGCCGAGCAGGAACCAGGTGATGACAGCGCCGAACTGCCGACCGGCCAGCGCCCATCCTTCTAGCGATGGCAGTTCGTCTCGCTGACGGAAAAATCGCGCCAACAGTGCGAAGGAGGAGGTGCCTCCCAACACCACGATGAACGCGGCGATGGCCACCGCATCCGTCATCGCGGTACCTCCGCTCGCCACCAGGACACGACTCCGGCTTGGCCGTGCACGCACACCGTGGCGATAGCCGCATCTGGGGATTACCTGTCCCCGCGATTGCAAGGCCGGTTCACTCGATAGGGTGAGGGAGTAAGTCTCTCTCCGCGTGGATCGCACTGCAGGGCGTGTGACCGGGTCGGAGTCGTCCCGACGAGTGGAGACGAGTGGAGGCGAGTGGAGGAGTGAGGGCAGTGCCTGGGCGGGCGCCGCAGGGCCGGCGCGAGGTATGGCGGCAGACGGTCATCGGAGCCTGCCTGCTGGCGCCCTACGGCGCGTTGCTGGTGGTGCCGCTTTACGCGGGGGAGACGCCGCGGATCTTCGGCGTGCCGTTGTTCTACTGGTATCAGTTCGCCTGGGTGGTGCTCACGCCAGCGCTCATGGTGGTGGCCTACGTCCTGCTCCGCCGGGGGCCGAGCGAGCAAGCGCAGGTGAAACGGTGACCTGCGACGGGTGCGGATCGCTAGCCGCAGGTTCGGTCGTCTTCGATCGCTACCGGCTGGTGGAACGGATCGGCGTGGGTGGGACGGGTGAGGTCTGGCGGTCTGCCGACCTCCTCCTGGACCAGCCGGTGGCGCTCAAGCGGATCTGCCTGGCTGGAGGGGGCTATCAGGCCGAGCTCAACCGGAAACGGGCCTTGCGGGAAGCGCGCATCGAGCCCGACCCCGCCGCCCGCCCGGACGCCGCCACCGCCCGCGACATGCTCGATCAGTTTTCCTGGGGAGACCTGGGGCGCCTGCGCCACCGAACTGGCTGCCTACCCGAGGTCAACGCCGCCGGTCGATCGGCTCGGGAGGGGTCCCGAGGAGGGACCGAGAAGATTCAATTGTAGGAATCGAACGGCGGCGCTGCCCTCGTCGAGAAAACTCCGGGAGGATCACCACATGAGCCAGCCCACTCGACTGCCCGCCGGTGGGGTCCAGCTGTTGTCCGCCGCGACCGGGAGCCTGGCCCGGGGCCTGCCGCCGGTGCCGGCGGGAACATTGTTCGCGCTGGGGGAGCGCGGCGGCATCAGCGTAGCGCCCACCGCCCGCTTCACCGTGATCTTCGGCCGCAATGAGCCGGAGGTGCACGTCTGCGTGGGGGCTGGTGACCGCGGGGTGAGCCGCCAGCACGGGTTGCTGCGCCATGACGGCCGGCGATGGACGGTGCAGAACACCGGAAGCCTGCCAATCCGCCTGCCCGGTTCGCAACTGCTGCTCAGCGGTCACGAGGAACCGTTGCCGGTGGCCTATACACCACTGTTTATCCGCTCAGGGCGCGACCGGGAACATCTGCTAGAGATCCGGGTTGCCGGGCCGGTGTCCGCTGGCTGCTCGGGCGTGCAATTCGACGACACCACTCAGCACGTCGGGACGACCTGGGAGCTCTCGGATCGCGAACGCCTGGTGTTGGTCGCACTCGGCCAGCGCTATTTGCGTCATGAGGCCTACCCGCAGCCGCTGTCGTGGAGCAATGTCGAGGCCGAGTTGGTGGAGTTGCAGCCGGCAGCGGGCTGGACGGCCAAGAAAGCCGAGCACGTCGTCGCCCAGGTACGAGCCCGGCTGGCGAAATGCGGAGTTGCCGGAATGACCCGGGACGAGGTCGGCGAGCCGGTCGGTAACGCGCTCAATCACAACCTGATATTCGAACTGCTGCTGTCCACCACCCTGGTACCACCAGATCTGCGCCTGCTGGACTGAGCCCCCTGACGATTCTTGTCGATCAGGCTTTGGGCAGTCTCTTCTCGATGGTGGTGGCGAGGTCGATGGTCAGGGCTGGTAGCTCCTCGACAGTCAGGTACGCCCTGATTGGAGCGCGATGAGTGAGCTGGTGCTGGTCCGGCACGGGGAGACCACGTGGAGCGCGAGCGGGCAGCACACGGGAGTGACCGACATCCCGCTGACACCCGCTGGCGAGCGCCAGGTCAGCCGGCTCCGGCCGCTGCTCGAGGGCCGCAGTTTCGGGTTGGTGCTGACCAGCCCCCGGTCACGCGCCCGGCGCACCGCTGAGCTGCTGGGCTGGACCAACCCTGAGGTGGAACCGGATCTTGTCGAGTGGGACTACGGCGGTTACGAGGGGCGGACGACGGCTGAGATCAGCGCCGAGCTGGGCCGGCCCTGGCGGATCTGGACGGATCCGGTGCCCGCTGGGGCGACCCCGGGCGAGACGCTCGCCCAGGTTGCGCACCGCGCTGACCGGGTGCTGGCACGGGTTGCGCCCGTGTTAGCGGCAGGACACGACGTCGCGCTCGTCGGCCACGGGCACGACCTGCGGGTGCTGGCTGCGCGCTGGCTCGGGTTGGATCCGCAGGCTGGTGCCCTGCTGGCGCTCTCCGCTGGGTCGATATCCGGGCTGGGCTACGAGCATGACCGGCCGGTAATCGTCTACTGGAGTCTCTCCGCGGGCTGGCTGCCCGCATCATCGGCGTGATCGCGGGCGGCGCACTCGATGAGGGCGGTCGCCGCGGATCTGGCCTGGGCCGCTGCGTGCGTGTCGCCCTCGACGTGGGCGGTAACGATCGCCCCCTCGACCAGCAACATCAGCCAGTCTGCCAGCGTGTCTGCACCGGCCACCGCGGCGTCGTGGGCTGCCTGGCGCAGTAGTGCGCGGAGGGCGAGTTTGTGCTCGCGGGCGATCGTCCGCAGCGCCGGGTTCGTGTGCAGCTCCCCAGCCACGTTGATGAAGGCGCATCCGCTGAATCCCGGCTCGGCGAACCAGTCGCCGAGCGCGTCGAAGACGGCGAGCACCCGGTCCCGGCCCTGAGCCTGCGCCATCCGGGCCTCCAGCCGGTCCAGCCAGCGCCGGTCTCGCCGCCGTAAGTAGGCCTCGACGAGCTGATCCTTGGACCCGAAGTGCGCGTAGAGCGTCTTCACGCCGACTCCGGCTTCGGCGACGACCGCGTCGATGCCCACCGCCTGCACCCCGCGGGCGTAGAACAGCCGCTCGGCGGCGTCCAGGACACGCTGCGCGGTACTTGAGTCGGGTATTTCCGGTGACAACGAACGCATCGATCGTGAGCATAGCTACCCGGAGGCTTGAAGCGAAAACGCTCGTTCTCTAGACTCGTCGAGGAGAACGGCCGTTTTCCTTGTTAGTGAGGTGGCGCGTGATGGCGACCAGCGGATTCCGGCTCGGAATTTACGTCTGCAAGGACGCGGAGATCGTCGACTTCGCGGCACCGCATGGAGTGTTCGCGGTCGCGCGCCGCTTCGACCCTGAGTTGGAGGCATTTCTCGTCGCGGACGCGCTGCGCCCGGTGCAGGCACAGGCCGGGTTCACGGTGCTGCCGAACTACGGTTTCGCCGATCGGCCCGCAATGGATGCCTTCCTCATCCCCGGCGGCTTCGGGCTGCGCCAGGAGATCCGCAACGCCCGGCTGCACGAGTTCGTCCACTCCCTGCCCGAACAGACTCTGCTGACCAGCATCTGCACCGGCTCGTGGATCTACGGGCAGATAGGGCTGCTGGACGGCCTGCCAGCCACCAGCCGTAAGGAGCCGGACCGGGTGGAGGCCAAGGCACCGGGCAAGGTACCGATCGATCGGTTGGCCGACATCGCCCCGGCTTGCCGGATCAGCCGGGCCCGGATCGTCGACGCTGGCCGCGTGGTCACCGCTGGTGGGATCACTTCGGGCATGGAGATGGGATTTCACCTGCTGCGCCGCGCGGGCTACGGCGAGGACTTCATCGAGGAGGTAGCCCGGGTGATGGAGTACTCGCAGGCCTACCAGCTCTATCGCGACGACGTCGAGGTGCTCCAACCGGCGGTGACCGGATGACCGCGCCGCGGGCTCAGGTCGTGTCGGTCAACGTGGGCGTGCCGCGGGTGGTTCGCTGGCGTGGCCGGGACGTCTCGACATCGATTTTCAAGGACCCCGTCGAGGGCCGCGTCGCGGTGCAGGGGGTGAACATCGTCGGTGACGACCAGGCTGACCGTACTGTGCACGGCGGATCCGACATGGCCGTCTACGCCTACGCCCGCGAGGACACCGACTGGTGGTCCGACGAACTCGGTGCCCCGCTGCCGGCCGGGGTATTTGGGGAGAACCTCACGCTGATCGGGGTGGCGGTGACCGCGGCGGTGATCGGGGAGCGGTGGCGGGTGAACGACGTGTTACTCGAAGTCTGCGCGCCGCGGATACCGTGCTACAAGCTGGGCATCCGGATGGGCGAGGACGGCTTCCCGCGGCTGTTCGCCGCTGCCGGGCGGCCCGGCGCTTACCTGCGCATCCTCGCCGCGGGCACCGTCGCGGCCGGCGACAGCGTGATCATCGAACACCGGCCGGCGCACGGTGTCACCGTCCAGACGGTCAATGAGGCCTACCACCGTGACCACTCGCGGGCCGCCGAACTCCTGGCCGCCCCTGAACTGGCCGGCGACTGGCAAGACTGGGCACGATCGATGCTCGACCGCAAGCGCAAACAGACATCGGGCCGGTGATGTCTGTCCGTCAGCCGGATCCGCAAAACAGTCTGTCGAGATAGTGGTCGAAAATCGCTCGGGGCATGTCGCCGGTATTGTTCTGTATGAGTGTGTGCATCGCCAAGCCGTCCATCAAGGCGAGCAGTCCGCGTGCTTCATGGTCGGCATTCAGCTGAGCGGATACCTCCCCAGCCTGCTGCGCTAACCGAAGCTGTGCGGTCAGGAATTCCAGGAGCTGTGCGCATTGCTCGCGCAGCCGGGTCGCGATCGAGGGCATCGCCGCGGCCCGCGCCCCGAAGGCGACGGCGATGTGGGCTTCGAGCCGGCGCTCGTCATCGATGGGCAGGATCTCGATGAGCAGGGTCCGCACGAGATCTCGCGGACTGGGGTCATCGCCCAGCGTGACCATGCCCGCACCGATGCGCCGCTCAACCCGTTCGCTGATGACGTCCAACGCGAACTGGAGCATCTGGTCCTTCGTGCGGAAATAGTGCTGCACCATACCTGGTGACACGCCCGCCTCGGTGGCGACGTGGCGCACGCTGACCGCCTCGAGCCCACGGCTGGCGGTCACTCGCAGTAGCGCCGCGGCGATCAGGGTGCGGCGCGCACGGTGGTCGACGATCTTCGGCACCACAGTCCCTTCACGGTACAAGTGTGTTGACACCGGTATCGGTGCATGTTGAGATTACAGTCGTATCGTAAAGGGATGATCACGGCAACACGGGGTTGCCGCACCGAAGGAAGAGGCATGTACACCGAACTACTGCTTGGGCAGGGAATCACTGACTCCGGATTGAAAGCCGCGGGAGCTCTGATCGGTGGCGGGCTCGCCATCGCGGGCGGCGCGATCGGTGCCGCATTGGGTAATGCAACAGTGGGTGCGGCCACGGTTGGCGGGATTGCCCGCCAGCCCGAGGCGCAGACCAGGCTCTATACCACCATGTTCCTGATCATCGGCCTGTGCGAGGCCGCCTATTTCATCAATGTCGCCTTCATGGCCATGTTCGTCTTCGTCCTCGGCCGCTAAGGCTAGTGACGCCACGTGAGCACGACACGCCGGGCACGTGACCACGACACGCCGGGGATGGGCTGACGCCGGTTACGGGCCGTAGGAGCGGGTGGTCCTGGCCTGCCGCAGCGTGTGCGCCCACCAGACGAGCTGATCCAGCAACGCTGCGGCCGCAGCGTTGACTGCATCGGGCTCGCGCGGCGCGCCGCGCTCGTCAAACCGTCCGCGCGCCCCGTGGAAACTCACCGTCTCCCGCACGGTGACGGTGTGGAGCTCGGCGAATACTGCACGAAGTTGCTCGATCGCGCGGAGCCCACCGGAGATGCCGCCGTAGCTGACGAAGCCGACCGGTTTGGCTTGCCATTCCCGGCCCACTGAGTCGATCGCGGTTTTCAGCGGACCGGGATAGCCGTGGTTGTACTCAGGGGTGACGACGATGAACGCGTCGGCGGTGCCAATCCGGGAGGCGAAATCCACGCTCGGGATGGCGGTGTCGGCGAGATCGATCACATCGACGCTCACGTCGTCGCGTTGCTTGGCCTGGCCGACGAACCAGTCAGCCACGACCGGCCCAAACCGGCCTTCCCGCACACTGCCCACGATCACTCCGAGTGCAATCATCCCTGCTCCCCTCCGCGCCGGTGCTCATTCGCGGCGATGTTACGACCTCAACTAAAGTTGATGTCAAGGAGAAGGGAGCTGTCATGGCTGAGCCACCATCGGGCCCGCCCGAGCTCACCGTCGGCCAGCTTGCCGCTCGCAGCGGGGTGGCGGTCTCGGCGTTGCATTTCTATGAGCGTCAAGGTCTGATCAGCAGCCGGCGGACCTCGGGCAACCAGCGCCGCTACAAGCGGGAGGTCCTCCGGCGGGTGGCGCTGATCCGCATCGCCCAGCGGGTTGGGATCCCGCTGGCGGATATCGCCGCCGTGCTCGCGCTGTTACCGGATGGCCG
>JBOHFW010000307.1:0-3295 GCA_050699835.1 Pseudonocardiaceae bacterium
CCTTCGCCCTACCCCCACCGACCTGATGTCGCGGCGCAAACACCCCATCCCCGACCCGAAGACCAAACCCCCGGCCCGTGCAACCCGGCAATCACCCGACGCGACAGTCGGGCAAACAGCCTGAACCGCACCTTGACAACAAGACCAGCTCGGCGCCATGGAACGGCGCCCAGAAGCGCACGACGTGGTCCAGGCTGGTGTGCACGATGTCGCTGCCTTCCTCCTCGTCGCTGGACACGACGAAGGCCAGCCCACCGGGGAGCGCGAACACCCATTCCGTCACGCCCTCGTCGGGGTCCTCCAGGCCGTAGACGGTGGGGATCGCGGGCAGGGTGACGCAGCGCAGGATCTCCATGTGATCAGGCAGCTGCTGCGCGGACTCAGGACGGGGCTCTGCCATCGGTGACTCCCTCATCGATGCATGGTAGACGTGCTAACATCGCGTACCATCTCGCATCTATTCCATTGGCGCAAGTTTGAGATCACATTTCGTTTGGATTGTCGGATTTGTTTACTTGACCGTGTGGGGAGGATGGCCGCCGTGCCGAAGAGGAAGCCCGGGCCCACGCTGCGGGCGCAGTGGTTGGGCCAGCAGTTGCGCGCGCTGCGCGAGTCCACCGGGATGACGCTGCGGCAGGCGGCTGAGTACCTGCAGCGCGACCCGTCGATGGTGAGCCGGTTCGAGACCGCCGAGTACCCGATCCGCCGCGGCGACGTGCTGGCACTGCTCGACCTCTACCACGTCTCCGAGGAGCGCACCCGCGACGGGCTGCTGCGGTTGTCCGACGACATGTGGCGCAAGGGCTGGTGGGACGACTACGTCAACACCGTCGACCGCCAGTTCATCGACCTGCCATGGTTGGAGGCCCGCGCCGACCGGCTCCGGGACTACGAGGCGATGCTGGTGCCTGGGCTGCTGCAGACCCGAGACTACGCCGAGACACTGATCCGCAATGCGGCTGCAGCCGACACCCCGGAGGAGCAGATCGGAAGGATGGTCGAGCTGCGAATGACCCGCCAGCAAGTGATTGGTAGCGAAGAGCAGGTCAGCTTCGCCGCGGTGGTGGACGAATCGGTACTGCGCCGGGTCATCGGCGGGCCGAAGGTGATGCGCGAACAGCTCACCACGCTGCTCAGCGTCGCCGAGCGGCCGAACGTGGAGGTCCGGGTCCTCCCGCTGCGTCGCGGCGCACACGCTGGCCTGGACGGCTCGTTCCTGCTCTACGAGATGCCCGACCCCTACCCCGATGTCGCCCACGTGGAAAACCTCGCTGGCGCGGTGTACGTGGAGGAGGATGTGGCGGTAGACCGGTTCCGGCAGGCGTATGATCAGCTCAGCGCAACGGCGCTCGCAGGCAAGGAGTCGGCCGCACTGATCGCGGCCGTGGCGAAGGAGCTGTAATGGGCACGACCAGCGGACCTGCTGCGGTGGGCCGCGACGAGCTGGCGAATGTCGGCTGGCACATCAGCAGCCGGAGTCCTACCAACGGCGGCAGCTGTGTGGAGGCCGGGCCGCTGCGGGATGGCTCGGGCCGGGTCGCGGTGCGCCACAGCCACCACCGGGACGGCACGGTGATCGTCTACACCCGCGCCGAATGGGCGGCGTTCACCGCCGGCGTCCGCCTCGGCGAGTTCGACTTCGACTGAGATCCCGAGTGGCGGGGCGAAGCAGGCTCCGTCCAGCAAATCGGTCCGTTGCCGGTCCGCAGGCGGAGCAAGAAATTCTGCCCAGTCTACGGGCCGACGTGCCGCACTCTCCTGGAGCGCCTCTACCACGGAGCGTGAGCCGTAACGGCTGTTCACCGAGTACGTTGGCGCCGGCCCCAAGTGGGTCATCCAGCGGTTCCGGATCCTCGAGGCCGCCGCCGCGGCCCACTCCGGTGAGTCGATCAACTGGTCCGCGTTGGCCCAGGCGCCGGGCTTCAGCGATCAGTCTCATCTGACCCGGGCGTTCACCCAGGTCGTCGGGACATCTCCGGGGGCATACCACCGTGATCCCGACACGCATTAGCGCTCAGCAGGGAAACCCGGAGGCGGTGCGGCAGACTTGCTGACGTGAGCACCCCGTCGGAGCGGATCTTCGCGCAACTGGGGGATGACGACGGCACCGAATTGCGCGATTTCCTGCCGCCGCAGGCTCGGCATCCCATGACCTTGGCTCACACCGCAGGCCGGATCGCGGATGGGAGCACGCTGCGGGAAGCGGTGGCCGACTTCATTGACGATCTCCGGTGGGCCCGGGACGGCGATGACGTCGCGCAGCGGATCTGTGAGCGCCCGCGCGACCTCGACCCGCGTACCGACGCTTACCTCGGCGCGCTGGCTGAGCATGTCGCCGCTCAACACGGACTCACCACACCATCCTGGTCAGCCGAACCCGGCCGGTTCCTCCCGCGCATCTGGTGGCCGCGCTATCCCGGCTTGTGGGCACGGGCCATCGTGGAGTCGCCTGCGGCGTTTCGCCGGCGGGGCATCCTGCTGGGCGCCGGGATGCTGAATCGGGTGTGATCGATGCGCAGAGACGAGATCCTCCAGGCTCTCGCCGCGCTCGGGGCCGATTTGGCCGAGCGTGGTCTGGTTGCCGACCTTTATGTCGTTGGAGGGGCAGCCATCGCGCTGGCCTACGACGAACGCAGGGCCACCAGGGACATCGATGCGGTGTTCGCCCCGAAGAACGAGGTCTACGCCGCGGCCGCCCGAGTCGGCGCCGCGCTCGACCTACCCGAAGGCTGGCTCAACGACGCAGTCAAGGGCTTCCTGCAGGGTCCGGACAGCTTCCCGACGACGATTCTCGACATGCCGGGGCTGCGCTGTGAGGTGGCTAGCGCCGAGACAGTCCTCGTGCTGAAGTGCCTGGCACACCGCATCGGGGAGGACGATGAGGACGTCATCCTGCTAGCCGGGCAGCTCGGCCTGACCAGCGCTGACCAAGTACTCGACCTCGTCGAGCAGGTTGGTCACCCGCGGTTGCTCACACCGCAGGTCGAGCTCTTTGTCAGGTCGGTTATGGAACCCACCGACGCTGTCGATCCCGGATGACGTGGATCGCTGGAGATCAGTCCGCCTGGCGGTCTGTCAACGTCGCCGCCTACCTGTTCGGCAACCGCGGCGCGCCCATCACCGGCTGGGCCCAGCCTCCGAGCGGACCGCCGGGGAGCGGAGGAGGGCGGCCGCCTCACGAACGACTTTCCGCATCTGCTGGAAGAGGTCCAGCGCCCAGACCGCTCCCGAATAGCACATTCGCTATCGGCGAGCTATGGTGGGGCGGTGGGTGAGACGATCAAGCAGTCTGAGC